>JALXFQ010000340.1 GCA_027067235.1 Gammaproteobacteria bacterium | reverse complement strand
CTGCAATATGTCAGCCCCACGGTGTGGGCCTGGCGGCAGTATCGCATTCACAAGATCAAGCGTGCGGTTTCGCATATGCTGGTGCTGTTTCCGTTCGAGCAGGATTTTTACCGGCGGCACGGCGTGCCGGTGAGCTTCGCCGGCCATCCCGTGGCCAACGAGTTTCCCGATGTCATTGATATGGAAAAGCACCGAAAGGCCTTTGGCATCGCGGACCGGCAACGCGTCATCGCGCTGTTGCCCGGCAGCCGCAGTGGCGAGATCAGCCGCCTGTCACCGCTGCTGGCAGAAACTGCTGTACTTCTGCACCAGCGCCATCCGGATCTGGTGTTTCTCGCGCCCATGGTCAATGCCAGTGCTAAAAGGATTTTTCGCCAGGCGCTGGAAAAAACACCAGAAGCCGCCGGCCTGATCCGGCTGGTTGACGGTCGCTCGCGCGAAGTCATGGCCGCTGCCGACGTGGTGCTGCTGGCGTCCGGTACTGCTACCATGGAAGCCGCCTTGCTGAAAAAGCCGATGGTGGTGACTTACAGGGTGTCTGGTCTGACCGCCCTGTATGTGAATTTCCTGCTCAAGCAGAAAATGGTCGCCATGCCCAACTATCTGCTGGGAGAGAAGCTGGTGCCGGAATTCCTGCAGGGCGACGCCACGCCCGATAATCTCTATGGGGCAGTACAGGATTATCTGCAAAACCCGCAAAAAGTATCGCAGCTGGAACAGCGATTCATGCAAATGCATCAGAGTCTGAAAGGCCAGGGCGATGAAGTAATGGTGCAGGCCGTACAATCCCTGATCGGGCAAGAACATGTCTGAACTGGTTGCCGGTGTCGATGAAGCAGGCAGGGGGCCGCTGGCCGGCCCGGTCTGCGCTGCGGCAGTGATACTGGGGCAGGGCCACGGTATATCGGGACTGGCTGATTCAAAAAAACTCACGCCTGCGCGGCGTGAAACCCTGGCTGTCGAGATCAAGGCAAAGGCGCTGAGCTGGCGCATCGAATTCGCCGATCTGGAAGAAATCGAGCGCTGCAATATTCTGCACGCCAGCCTGAATGCTATGCGTCGCGCGGTGCAAGGACTGGACCGGCAGCCGCAGCGTATATTGATTGATGGCAACCAGCAGCCGCCCGGTCTCAGCGGCCAGGTGGAAACCTTCGTGCGCGGCGATGACAGGATTGCCGAAATTTCCGCCGCGTCGATTCTGGCCAAAACAGCGCGCGATGCGCTGATGCTGGCGTATCATCAGCAGTTCCCGCAGTACGGGTTTGACCGGCACAAGGGCTATGGCACCGCCCTGCATCTGGCGGCGCTGCAACGCCACGGCCCCTGCGCCATACACCGCCGCTCCTATGCGCCGGTGAAGCGCGCCCTGTTGCAATCCGGGGGTAACGCAAAATGAGGCCCGATTTCGTCCATCTGCATCTGCACACGGAGTATTCCATTGCCGACAGCGTGATCCGGATCAGGGATCTGGTGCAAACCGCGAAACAGATGAACATGCCTGCGGTTGCCATGACCGATCTGACCAATGTGTTCGGCATGGTGAAGCTGTATCGTCAGGCTATGGCGGCCGGCATCAAGCCGATCATTGGCGCCGAAATACGCGTGGCCCGGGAACAGGACGGCGAGCACTGGCCGCTGCTGTTGCTGTGCATGTCCAGCCAGGGTTACAAGAATCTCAGTGCGCTGATTTCCCGCGCTTATATGGAAGGTCAGGGACGGGATGGCCCGGTAGTGCAGTTTGACTGGCTGGGGCCGTATTCCGATGACCTGATCGCATTATCGTGCGGGCAGAGCGGCGAGCTGGGCGCGGCTTTCGCCCAGTCCGACCGGGCCACAACCGTGCTGCAGCAATATGTATCCGTGTTTGGCGATCGCTATTATATCGAGCTGCAACGCACCGGCCATGCCGGCGAGGAAAGCTATATCCGCGCCGCGGTCAGGCTTGCCGCCGAAACAGCAACGCCGGTGGTGGCCACCAACAATGTACGTTTCATCCGCGAAGACGAGTATGACATGCACGAAATTCGTGTGTGCATCCATCAGGGCAGGGTGGTCAACGACCAGCGCCGGCCGCGCGACTACACGCCGAAGCAATATCTGAAAAGTCCCGAACAGATGGTCGAGCTGTTTGCCGATATCCCCGCGGCGGTTCAGAACAGCGTTGAAATAGCGCTGCGCTGTAACGTGGAAATCGAGCTGGGCACCCATTATTTGCCGGATTTTCCGGTGGCCGAAGGCGACACCGTGGAAGCCGTGCTCAAACGCGAGTCCGAAGCCGGTCTTGAGCGCATACTGCAGAATGTGGCCGAAGAAAAATGGCCGGAGTATCGTGAACGCCTGGCCAGCGAACTGGATGTCATCATCAAAATGGGTTTCGCCGGCTATTTCATGATTGTGGCGGACTTTATCGCCTGGGCCAGGGAACACGGGATTCCAGTGGGGCCGGGACGTGGCTCCGGGGCCGGCTCCATTGTTGCCTATGCCATTCGCATCACTGATCTCGATCCCATCGAACATGAATTGCTGTTCGAGCGTTTCCTCAACCCGGAGCGCGTTTCCCTGCCGGATTTCGATATCGATTTCTGTATGGAAAAACGCGACCAGGTGATCGAATACGTGACCGACAAATATGGCGCCGACCGGGTGTCGCAGATCATCACCTACGGCACCATGGCGGCGAAAGCCGTGGTGCGCGATGTGGGTCGGGTGCTGGACATGCCCTACGGCTTTGTCGATCAGATCGCCAAGCTCATACCGCCCGGTCCCGGCGTGAGCCTGGCGGCTTCGCTGGAGCAGGAAGAGCTGCTGAAAGCGCGCTACGAGGAGGACGAGGAGGTACGCGCTCTGGTGGATACCGCCATACGTCTGGAAGGCCTGACACGCAACGTCGGCAAACACGCCGGCGGTGTGGTCATTTCACCCCGGGTGATTACCGAGTTCTCGCCGTTGTACTGCGAGGCCGGTACCACGCAGAAAGTCAGCCAGTTCGACAAGGATGATCTGGAGGCGGTGGGACTGGTGAAGTTCGACTTCCTCGGCCTGCGCACACTGACCATCATTGACTGGACGATCCGCAACATCGAGCGCACCGAAGGCAGAAAAATCAACCTGGCGGTTGACGTCAATCCGTTTACCCATCCCGACAGCGCACCTTTTGATCTGGTCAAGGAAGCGCGCACCACCGCCATGTTCCAGCTGGAATCACGCGGCATGAAAGACATCATCCGCAAGCTGCAGCCGGACTGTTTCGACGATCTGGTGGCGCTGGTGGCGCTGTTCCGGCCGGGACCGCTGCAATCGGGCATGGTGGATGATTTCATCAAGCGCAAGCACGGACATATGAAGATCGAATATCCGCACCCGTCGCTGGCGCCCATACTCAAGCCCACCTATGGCGTCATTCTGTACCAGGAACAGGTCATGCAGATCGCCCAGGTACTGTCCGGCTATACCCTGGGCGGGGCGGACATGCTGCGCCGCGCCATGGGCAAGAAAAAGCAGGAAGTCATGGACCAGCAGCGCGCCGGGTTTGTTGCGGGTGCGATAAAAAACGGCGTTGACGCGAAACTGGCGGAGGACATATTCAACCTGATCGACAAGTTCGCCGGCTACGGTTTCAACAAGTCACACTCGGCCGCCTATGCTCTGGTGGCCTATCAAACCGCCTGGCTCAAGGCCCATTATCCGGCCCAGTTCATGGCGGCCGCGCTGTCATCCGACATGGAAAACACCGACAAGGTGGTGGAACTGATTGCCGACTGCGCTGATTTTGCCATCGAAATCAAGCCGCCGGACATCAATCAGTGCGAGTATCAGTTTCTGCCGCTGGACCGCAAAACCATGCACTATGGCCTTGGCGCGGTGAAAGGAGCGGGGCGGGCGGCGCTGGAGGCGATTGCCGATGAGCGCAAACAGCATGGGGCGTTCACCGATATTTATGATCTTTGCGCCCGGGTCGATACCCGCAAGGTGAACCGGCGCGTGCTGGAAGCCCTGATCAAGGCCGGCGCGCTGGACTGCCTGGGCCAGCACCGCGCCGAACTGATGGCCAATGTAACGCCGGCCCTGACCGCGGCGGACCAGAAGCATCGTGCTGCCAGCGCCGGTCAGGCCGACATGTTCGGCATGTCAGGCGTGGCCGAGACCCAGAAGCAGCAGGTGACGGCCGAAGTATGGTCTGAAAGAGAACGACTGGATGCCGAAAAAGAAACTCTCGGGCTGTATCTCAGTGGCCATCCCATCGACGCCTACCAGGAAGATATCCAGCGTCTGACGGACTGTGATCTGGCCGCGGCAGAGGAAAGCGACTCGCTGCAGCTGGTGGCGGGCCTGGTGGGGGCTTACCGGGTGATGAAAACCCGGCGCGGCAAGAAAATGGCCTATGTGACGCTGGCCGATGCCAAAGCCTCGCTGGATGTGGTGGTGTTTCCTGATTTGTTCGAGAGCAGCCGCGACAAGCTGAAAAAAGACGCCCTGCTGGTGATCAAGGGCCAGATCGAGAAGGACGAGTACTCCGGCGGCCTGAAAATGGTGGCCGAGCAAATCATGGAATACCACGAAGCGCGCATGGCCTACGCCAGCCGGCTTGAAATCACCCTGCCGGCGGATACACCGCTGTCGGTGCTGGAGCAGCTGGAGACCCTGCTGACCGAGGTACGCTCCGGCCAGT
>JALXFQ010000339.1 GCA_027067235.1 Gammaproteobacteria bacterium | reverse complement strand
ACTTTGAGCCATGCCTTCTTTGTGGTGTATTCAGAAGTTAAATCACGGGTAGCCTTTGTGGCGCTGATAAGAGAATAACAAAGAATACATTTGGGAGGAGTCATATCATGCTTAGTACATTGTTCAGTTTTTCCGGACGAATACCGCGCAAGACATTCTGGCTGGCAATGCTGGCATTATTGGTAATCATCCTGGCAATCTATGCGGCTGCCATATCCGTACTTGGTTTTCCGGCGATGAATCCAAATCAGCCGCCAGATTTTTCACACCCCATTTTCAAGGTCTATGGTGTGGTTACACTATTATCAATCTGGCCGGCGCTGGCGATCTATGTCAAACGCCTGCATGATCGCAACATGTCAGGCTGGTGGATCGTGGCGGGCTATCTGCTGATGCTGATTCCCTTCGGGTTGATGTTCATGAATCCGGCGATGATGGCCGGTATGCAGGCCGGCCAAATGCCATCGGGTGCCGGTGTAATGATGGCCGTCATGATGGGGGCCTATCTGGTGGCGTCCCTTTTGTTCCTATGGTTGTTCATCGTAACCGGCTTCCTGCGTGGTACTAACGGGCCGAACCGCTTTGGACCTGATCCATTGGGCGGCACTGGTTCTGATGCGCCGCCTCCCGGGCATGACTGGGCCAACTGAATACTGAAAGCCAAACGGCAAACGGATCGGCTGAACAGGCCGGTCCGATCCGAAACGGAACGCGGTCCTACCCATTCTTAACTGATCACATCACGGAACATTAACGCCATCCCGCTATGGTATGGCCAATTCCGTTGGGTAGAGTGGTCATGGGAAGGAGCGGTGTATGCTTTTCAGGTTTTTCAGTTTCAGGGGACGGGCAACCCGTCAGGAATTCTGGTTTATTGGTGTAATAACGTCTGTCCTGCTGACGGCGCTCGTTTTTGTATCCGTCTCCATGCTGGCCGGATCAATAGATACCGGAAGTGTTGACAGGAACAACATCGACAAAAAGGCCCTGCTCGAAGCCATGTATGGACCGGGACTGTTTTTCCTTGGCGGAGTGGTTCTGCTGGTCGGCCTGCCCGGTTACGCGGTGTCAGCGCGGCGCCTGCATGATCGTAACAAATCCGGTCTGTGGCTGCTGATCTTTCCCGCCTCGTTTCTGCTGACAGTGATCAATATTGCCAGTGGAGGTGAGCTGATCTCGCATTCGACCTTGTTCGTTTTCGATCTGCTGGTGGGTCTTGCGTCTATGTGGTTTACGTTTGAACTTGGATTTCTGAAAGGAACCGATGGTTCCAACCGCTTTGATGGTGATCCGCTGGCGGGCAGGAAGATCGCCGATGATTTTGCCGGCTCCTGGGCCGACCGCCCTATAGAGGATATTGTACGTTCATCGTCATTGTCACCTGCGACGCCGGTAAGAGTCGTGAGCAGAACGCCGCAGCCGAGGCAGGTACGGGCGACCGCACCGCAGGGATTTGGCCGGCGGGGTCTGGGAACCTGATTTTTGCAAGGCTGGAAAAAGAATGAACCATTACCGCAGGCTTGATGCTGAAAAAATCGTAGAAACACTGGCGCGTCTCGGGCAGCGGATTAACGAGCGCTTTCCC
>JALXFQ010000338.1 GCA_027067235.1 Gammaproteobacteria bacterium | reverse complement strand
CAAAGCGGCTTTTATCCAGAGTTCCCCCATCGAAGGTGGTATGAAACAGGTCTGCCTCGGTTAGATTCGCGTTAATGATGCGGCAATCCCCAAGGTCTGCCCATTTCAAGTCAGCTTTTATCAGACTGGCGCCCGACAGGTCACACCCGGGCAGTTTGGCGTTGGAAAAATCAACGCCATCAAGATTGGCCCCACGCAGGTCAAGCCGCGGCAGCTTCTTGCCGGCGAAACTGCATTTAGTCAAATTCGTATGGGCAGCCGGCGCGTCGCAATCACCCTCCGGCAAAGACCCGGCGTTCACACTCGACACCACAGCCAAATTGATGAAAATCAAGTACCTGAATACCGGTGTGACGCAAAATACCCTGCCCATGACAATCATATTCGCATATTTGCATACTAGAATACAAACCATGAAAAAAACCATTCACCTGCTGACGCTGAGCGCCTTGACGCTGTACCTGCCCACTGCTTTCGCCGGGCATGAATATGACCCCGACAATGCCGAAGAAATCAACGAAGTATGTGCGGGTTGTCACAATGAATTCGGACAGGGCGGCAAGCAGGGCAAATACCCGCGCATCGCCGGTCTGCCGAAAAACTATCTGCAAAAACAGTTATTGCTGTTTCAGGATCGTGAACGACCGAACATGCCCATGGTCGAGCATGTGGAGAAGCGTCAGATGCCACTGGCGGATATCGAGGACATCAGCACCTATCTGTCGCAGGTGGAACTGAAGACCAAGCTGCCGCCGGCGGATGAAAAAGCGCCGGGATTCAACGCTTACGCCCGCCTGGAGGAAGCCAAGAAACTGATGCAGGTGCCGCGCGCCGAAGGCGATATCGAAAAAGGCGGCAAGATCTATGGCAGGGAATGCCGCTCGTGTCACGGCAAAAAAGGCATGGGCAAAGGTGATACGCCGCAACTGGCCGGACAGTACACCCAGTATTTGTGGCGCCAGGTGAAGCGTTTTCTCAAGGGCGAGCGCATACACGACGAAGACGCGCCCGACGAAGAACTCCTGAAAGACTTCAGCAAGGAAGAGCTGCGGGATATTTTCGCCTGGCTGTCGGTACAGGATGACTGAAAACGGGAGGCCGGGAAATCGTCACACCCGCGCAAGGCGTACTTCGACCATCAAATCACGCCCCTCGACCAGGCTGGCTGCTAGGGCAGATCGCCGCGGCGGAATATCCAGTAGCCGATCCAGGCACACAACGTCCCCAGCAGCAGCGGATAGACCAGCGCCCAGACCAGGTAACCGGTACGGCCGAAGTGATCCAGAATAACATAGGCCGAAGGCCCCAGCAGCACCAGTTGCGGGTCGAACAGCAGCATGGAAGCGGTGCGGAACACCTGTAGCGGGTTGGCCAGGGCGATGGCAATGACGCCTTCCGGCGGCATGCCCTGCTTGATAATAACACCAAGCAGAATCAGATCCAGAAACAGCAGCAGGAACAGCCAGACCATGAACGCTGCGCCCTGCGCCACATCCGCCGAGCGCGCGAGACTGGAAATGAGCATGCCGATACCGAGAAAACACCAGGCCAGCACAATAAGAAAGCCGGTGTAAAACAAAACCTGGTTCCAGGGTATGTCGGCGCCCTTGAACGCTGCCCAGACCATGGCCAGCAGCATGGCCAGTATCACCGGCAGAAACACCACTATGAAGCGTCCGAGCATTTTGCCCCAGTACCAGGCCGCCAGACCGACCGGCAGGGACAGCAGGTATTCAAACACCCCGGCTTCGCGATCACCCGCCACCGAGCGCACCGTGGTCAGCAGCACGAACACTGGCAGTATGGCCATGGTGATCTGCAAATAGGTCACCAGCAGGCGCGACAGGCCGGTAAAGCCCATAACTCTGGATTCGGTCAGGCCGGTCATGAACAGGGCAACAATGATGCCGCCGAAAATCAGGCTGTAGATCAGGAACCAGCGTGAGCGCAGCGATTCGTTGATATCAGCCATCGCTGCGAGCAACAGATGTTTCATTGCGCTTTCTCCCCGTTGATTTTGGGCAAGGGCTGATTGACGGGCAAGCCGCTGTGCAGACTCAGCCGTTTTTCGACTTCATACACATGTTTTCTCGCCTGGGTAAAATCCAGCGCGCCCGCCGTTCGCTCGGGTTGCGCGCCCAGCGCATAGTCCATCGGCGTTTTTTTGCCTGTGATATACCAGGCCTTGCGCGCATCCAGCCATTTGCCGTTGCGATAATCATTCACCCAGATTTCCACTGCGGGATTGTCTTTCCATTGCTGCTGGTCCAGCCAGATCACGGCACAGCCAATATCGTCGAACTTGTATAATTTCGGTTTCTGTCCAGCGGGACCACCGCGAATCTGCGCAGCATAGTGCCGATCACTCAGCGCCATGGCGCAGCGCGTGCAGATTTCCTGATCCCAGCGCACCTTGCCAGGCCCGCTATCCGGCTTGCCGGAACAGGCGCAAAGCTGCATGAGCAAGATCGCGCCCAGTATCGTGTGAACAACAGCAAATGGCTTACGCATTGTTACTGCCCTCCGAAACCGCCGCGTCGGTGGATTCTTCCATGACAATGCCGTTGAGCAGACCGGCGTATCGCGACAATACACCGAGGAAACGCAAACGGTCCGGCCCGGCGACGGGCCCCGACCAGACCCGGCCGTCATCAGACTCCACGAAACCCCATTCACGCACGGTTTCGGCAAAGGCGGAATCGGGCCGCGTCAGGCTGATACGACAGTTCAGTACACTGTCCATGTCCACCGCGTCAGCCACATGATCGTCCAGCACCACCTTGCCCTGATCCAGTTCGATGACGCGGTTCACCAGCGCCGCCACTTCATCAAGGCGGTGGCTGGAAATGATCATGGCGGCGTCATTCTGTTTCTCGGCCAGCAGTTTGAACAGCACGTGGCGCGCTTCGGGATCGAGATTGGCCGCGGGTTCGTCCATCACCAGCACATCGCAGTCCCTGCCAAGGGCGATGGCAATCAGCAGTTTCTGTTTCTGGCCGCCAGACAATTTGACAAAGGGATGTTTGCGAAAGGAACCTGCCGCCAGACCCAGCTGTTCGGACACTGCGTACATTTTGTCTGGGTCGCTGTCGCACACGCCAGCGGCGAAACTGATCAGCTGCTGCACAGGCATTTTCAACGGCGGCGGTATCTGCGGGACGAAGCCAACACGCTTGAGTATTTCAGTGCGGTGCGCTCGCACTTCCTGACCGGCCAAAATGACTTCGCCGTCGCAGATGTATTCACCCAGCAGGCAGCGTATCAGGGTGGTCTTGCCAGCGCCGTTGGAACCCACCAGCGCCACGCGATCACCCTGTCCGATGGTCAGGGTGATACCATCGAGTACGGTGGTTCGGCGAAAATGCTTGGAGACGTTATCGAAGCGGATCATGGCGTATCGTCATCTAAAAAAACGGGAACGGAGTGTAACACCTGCCGCCAGGGCAGGCGCGACGCTAACAGTTATTCAAAGCAGATCGCCGAGGCCCTTGAACTTGTAAGTGAGCGAGCCAGTGGGACAGGTCTCGACGCAACGTCCGCAGCGCGTGCAGTCCGCGCCCAGTTCCACATGCATACCCTGCGCCCGGCCCTTGATGACAGTATTCAGCACATGCGGCACCAGGCATACCTTGCGGCATTCGCCTTCGTGGAAACAGCTTTCCAGATGGTATTCCACTTTCATCGGCGACAGCGCGCCAACAAAACCGTAGGTCAAGCCGATGGGACAGGCGTACCGGCACCAGGCGCGGCGCGAGTAGAAAATCTCGAACAACAGCAGCAACGCCACCCACAGCAGCGCCAGGCCCGGGCCATAAATCAGCGCCCGGCTGACGATGCCGGTGGGTGAAATGAACTCGTAAACCGTGTAACCGGTGACAAACGCCAGCACTGCGAAAATGAACCAGAACCAGGTGCGCGCGCGACGATCAAACGGGTGGTCTTTTACCAGACCCTTTGCCGCCAGCTTGAGGTGCAATATTTCCGCCCATTCCGCCAGCAGATGATAGGGACATACCCAGGAACAGAATGTGCGACCGCCCAGCAGCCACCAGAAAACGAACACTGTCGTGGTGCCAATCACCAGGTTGATGACCACATGCTTGAACGCCAGCATGACCTGTAGCGCCGAATTGAGATCGGCCATATGGAAACCAACCACGCGCGACGCGGTGAGCGCGCCCTCCACCAGTTGCACATCGAAGTAATAGGAAATGACGAACAGCAGATTCACCAGAATCAGCGTCGCCCAGCGCCTTCTGCGCCAGACCTTGGGCGGCTTGTTTTTTTTCAGCTCAGCCAGTTCGGCATGGATCGCGGCGATACGTTCCTTGTCGTTCTTTTTCCTGCCATGCAGTTCCAGCACTTCCACCGGCACTTCGTTGGGAGAAATGCGCCTTGGCGGATTGCCCAGCAACTCCGACAGAGAATCTTTCAATTTCATACGCGTTTCCCCGTTCTGTTTTCGTTCGATTCAACCACGATGACGGCGGGATCAACCGGGCAGATCATTTCGCACACGCCGCAACCGACGCAGCCATCGAGTATTTCCGGTTGCATCTTTTTCACGCCATCCTTATCGGATATTTCAACCAGACGAATGGCATGTCTGGGTGGACACTGGTTCTTGTCGCCGGATGGCGGCTTGCCGGCGTCACACTGTTTGGCGCGAATTTCAATGGGGCACTGGCGTACGCACAGGTCG
>JALXFQ010000337.1 GCA_027067235.1 Gammaproteobacteria bacterium | reverse complement strand
CCTGTTGACAAGACCCGGCCCGTTTTTGTTCACCAGAGCGAACTGCTCTGGCGTCCGGCGCCGTGCGCCCGCAGTCGCCTGCAAACCTGCTGTTTCTGCCTGTCTGACTGGCTGATCTACCTGATCGCCACGCTTTCCCTGGTGCTGGGTGGCATCATCTTCATCGCACTGACCCTCGGCAGACTGCCGTTGCACTATCTGCGCCGCCAACTGTCCCTGCATCTGCCCGCCACCGCAGTTCTGCCAAAACACTGATACAAAGCGCGTGCTCCGCGACAAAAGCCCGAACCGGGACGCAGCAACACCAATTTGTGAAACAGCCGGGCTAGCCATTCTCCAGCAGGACTTTCAGGTCGATCAGCGCGGCATTGGCGCGCGAAATATACGACGCCATGATCAGCGAATGATTGGCGACAAAGGCAAAACCACGGCCATTGAGTATCACCGGACTCCAGATCGCATCCTGGGTGTTCTCCAGTTCGCGGATAATCTGCTTGAGGCTGACGCGGGCGTTTTTCTTGTCCAGCACCGAGGCAAAATCCACTTCCACCGCTTTCAGCAGTTCGATCAGCGCCCAGCATTGCCCGCGCGCCTCGAAAAACACGTCATCAATCATGGTCCAGGGCGTTTTCACCCGACTTGACGACGGCGCCGGCGTGGACTGGCCACCGGCCGAATCCCCGGCCAGATCGGTATTCAGGCGATCCTGGCCAATGGCCGCGCTGAGCCGGGTGGACAGGCTGCCAAGGCGCTTTTCCACCAGCGCCAGCCAGTCATGCAGATTGTCGGCGCGGGCGTAAAACTGGGCGTCGGGCTCGCTGATATTGGCCAGACGCTTCAGATAGCGCCGCAGCGCCTTGAGCGCCTTGCGGTATTCGCCTTCGGTGTCGGGCAAGATCCAGGACTCGGAATCGAAATTGAACTGTGGCTCGGCAATGATCAGATCCGGGTCTTCCACCGACTGCGACTGCGAGCGGGAAAAATCATTGCGCATGGCGCGCGTCATGTCACGGATCTGCACCAGGATGCCGAATTCCAGATTGGGCATGTTGTCCAGCAGTACGCCCGGAGGCAGAATGTCATTACTCAGATAGCCGCCGGGCTTTTCCAGCAGCGTTTCCCCCAGACGGATAACCGTCGCGGTGGTGGTCAGACCGGTCACCGGTTTCGCTCCTGCTTGTTTCGCCATCTCCGCCGCATTGGCCTTGACGTCGAACAGCGCCGGCGTGCGGCTCCACCAGATGCCCAGTACCACGGTCAGGGTGGCCGCTAGCAGCAGCAGCGACGCCAACACATAGAAGACGCCCCGCGCCTTGACCGCCAGCGGGTTGTACAACCACAGCCATTTTGACGCCATGGCGCCGAGGCGGGACATGAATCCGCGTTTTTCCATTACCTCTGTCTCCTGCGTGTCGTTTTTTCTGGTCAGCCAGCTCTGCATCAAGTCGTGGCGGGAGCCAGAAGCCGGCAAGTACTGCGCCCGGCACAGCGTTTTTGCCAGATCATCCTGAGGCTCCTTTATGATGTTAGCGGCATTATATCGCCTATGAGGTTCTTGTATCGGTACAAATCAATGATAATCTACACG
>JALXFQ010000336.1 GCA_027067235.1 Gammaproteobacteria bacterium | reverse complement strand
CTGTTGAGCAGGTATTGACGCCGTTCTGAACAGGCGTGCACCATTCTGGGGCGTCAGTGCGCGCTCAGGGTGCATGCAGCCCGGTTACGGCTGATTGACCAGCCACCAGACCAGACCCGTTAGCGCAGCCAGCTCGATCAGGGCAACGGTTTTCCAGAAAGCCGCCGGATTGCGCTTCAGCAGGGGCTGATAATCCTTGTGGACGATGGACTGGTTGGGGTGACTCAGGTCCTGCACGAACTCGGAAAGCAGGGCATAACGGCGTTGCGGGTAGGGATGAACCGCTTTTTCCAGCGCCGCGTCCATCCAGTCGGGTACAGCCGGGTTGTACTGGTGCGCCGGTGTGTAGACGTACTGTTTTTTGTCGGCGCGCTGAACACTGGTTTCGCCGTAGGGCAGATGGCCGGTGAGCATTTCGTAGGCAATGACGCCCAGCGAAAAGATATCGGACTGCGGCGTGCCGGCCTGGCCACGGAAATACTCGGGAGCCGAGTAGTTGGCCGTGCCCAGTATGTGGGCGTGTTCCACCGGTGTCTTGATTTCGGCAATGCCGGCGATCTTGGTGGAGCCGAAATCAATGATCTTCAGCGTATTGTTTTTGTCGATGAGTATATTGTCGGGCTTGAGATCCTGATGAACCATCTCCAGCCGGTGCATGGCGCGCAGGCCGCGGGCGATCTGGTCCACCGAGGCGCGCACCTGCTGCAGACTCGGTTCCGGGTGGTCTTCCATCCATTGCCTCAGACTCTGGCCCTCGATGTATTCCACCACGGTGTACAAGAACTTGCGCTCGCGTTTGCGCGGACAGACCCGGATCAGATGCGGGCTTTGCAGCCGCTTCGCCACCCATTCCTCGTGCAGAAACAGGTCGATGTAGGTGGGGTCGTCCTCGTAGTTCGCCGAGGGTGTCTTGATGACCACCTTGCGCTGATCCTCGTCCAGCGTGTCTTCGGCCAGATAAATCTGGCTGCGGGAAGTGGCATTGAGTTCACGCAGAATTTTGTAGCCGTCCAGAATATGCCCGGCCTGCAGATCGGGCGGGAAGGGCAGGCGGGTCAGTTGTTCGTAGTATTCTTTCTTGCTGGCGTCCGCCAGCGCGTCCACGCGCACCAGCTGACAGGTGATATTGTCTGTGCTTTTGTTGTTGCTGGCGGCTTTGCCGATGGCTTGTGCGGCTTTATCCAGGTCATCACCTGTTGCCAGCAAAAGTTCCTTGAGTTCGGCTTCGCCGACGAAATCATGTACGCCATCGGTGCTGAGCAGGAAAATATCGCCTTGCTGCGCCGGTGATGAGCGGTAATCGATATCCACGTTGATGTCGATGCCCAGCGCCCGGCCCAGGTATTCGCGGTCATGGGAAACATGAATGCGGTGGTCCCGGGTCAGCTGCACCAGGTCGCCGTCGCGCAGGCGATAGATGCGGCTGTCGCCCACATGGAAAATATGCGCGGTGCGGGATTTCAGCACCAGAGCGCTGAAGGTGGTGACCATGCCCTTGGGCGAGTCATATTCCTGCTGGCCCTGTTGATACAGCCAGCGATTCAGCGCGGTCATGACTTTCTGTACCGATTGCTTCACCGACCAGGATTCCGG
>JALXFQ010000335.1 GCA_027067235.1 Gammaproteobacteria bacterium | reverse complement strand
GTATCAGTAACGCCAGGAGCGGCCCGGCAACCAGCGCGAACAGCCGCTTGCCCGGTATCGGGTCCGAAGGCGCCGGCCCCTCGCCTTCGCCAAGGGCGGAATATTCTTCTTCCAGGGCCTTGTTGTCTTCCTGCTGTGAATCCCGGGTCATGATACGCCTCCTCTGTTGATGTTATTGAATATTATTGCCAGTCACGTCTCTTCGGACGCTTTCAACAACAGCAGGCGGGGAGGCTGGCAAGCCGTCAACTGACACAGCTGGAGCGCCACATACCGGGCTTTCTGCATAAATTTGCAAAGTGTCCAGCCAGCTGATCCCGCCAATCAGGCGACAGCCTAGCATGAAATTCAGACCTGTGTCATGCAACGGCCAAAGGCGAAACGAGGACACGCCAGCCGATGATACAAGGACAAAAAGGGGAGAAACCAAGACCCCAGCATGCTCCCCGGCTGAATTCAACCGGGGCAGCGGCGACCATGCGTTTGCCACGCCGGCTTACTTGCTGGCCCGTCTCTTGTGTTTTTCCGCGGGTTTGGTGGCGGCAATGGCCGAGGGGTCCAGTCGATGCACTACGCCAGCGGCCGGTTTGCTCTTTTCCCCGGGTTTTCTGTCTTTCAGCGGCAGAATTTCATGCCCTACCTTGATGAAATGATCGGGCAGCTGCTCCCCGGTAATGACAAAACGCGCCAGCTCTTTTTTCCTCGGGTGCGGAGAAACAATGGCAAATTTCCAGTTATGCCCTTCCACCACGCCGCGGGCCAGCGTCTCGTACGGCGTGTTTTTCATCAGGGAACTGAAGCCGTCGGTGCCCTGGCCGATAAATCGCGTTTCATAACTGTGCCGCAGCCGCATTTCGGCAAGGATTCCCAGCACCATCAATACGGCGAAGACGCCCAGGGCGATGGCCTTGTGGCTGACAGTGTCGCCAAAAAAGGTCAGCACCAGCGCCGCGCCGGCGCCAAAGAAAAGAGGCGCGGTATAAACCGGCTGCATCTCAAACTTGCGTAGCGAATCAGAAAACCTGATCGGGTGGTTAGTACGAACAATCATTTCGCCCTCCTGTTCCGGGTTACCGGAGATCGTTTTGGTTATAAACGCATTGTCTGCCAGTCCCTGATCGCGTTTGTTTGTGAGCATCGGTCTTGATGCCGGTTGTTACTGCTCTTTCTCTTCCCTCGTACCGCCATCCTTGCACGGATGACGAAAATAAACTGTGCTGTGTGTCACATTCAGATCAATATGACCAGCGACTTTTTTACACAGCCCCTGTGATTTTTGACCCTGAATCTCCCACCTGGTCAGCTGTTTTTCTGCTGCCAGATTAAGCAGACCAGATGCCCGACCAAAAAATACATTATGCCGGTATAAAATTAACCGATTCGAGAAGCATTCTCACCCCAAGTGCCGGATTTGTCAACGAAAAGGCAGCGCTCTGCTGCGAATCTACATGAATATTACAAGCTAACTAATACAAATAATTAAATCTTGGTAAACCACCGCCTCTGGCGGTGAGACTCGAAAAGGCTCAGCCGTTGCGTCGTGCGTGTATGAAAATGGCCTCCTTTGAACCGGCAAGTTCTATAGGAGGCCATAATGAGA
>JALXFQ010000334.1 GCA_027067235.1 Gammaproteobacteria bacterium | reverse complement strand
AGATGAAGCCAAACGCATCATTCTTCCGCTGGTTGACCAGCCAATGGTCACAGACTGGAGCAACAAAGTCCCCAAACTGGGCGGCAAGGGCAAGGCGCGCCACCAACAACGCTATTTCTGGCCCGTGCTTTCCAGCGCCGGGGTTGTCACGTCACCCCATCCGGAAGACCATGTACGCTGGCTGTTGCTCCAGATTCGATGCGACAAGGAACACATTCAAAAAAACACCGGACTTTCCCGCCATTTACAGATTACATTCTACTGGCACGACGAAATCGGGAAGGGCGATCCGCTGCCCGAGTACCTGCATGAGAGACTGCAGGAATGGGGCATCTGGTACCACTGTGAATACCATGATTGAGAATCCCGCAGCCCGGCTCGGTAACTGACCGCTCGTCAATCTGTCCCGGTCAACACAACCCAAGCACGGAATCACCCTGGCAAGCTTCAGCGCCACTGGCAGCCCCGGCCAGAATCCCGGCGCATCCGCCGGCTTGCAGATCGTAAAATCATCATGTCCAGACAGGCTCTCAATAGCTCCGGACAAAACGCGGATAGCAGGAGCTTTTGTTAAATTGGCGCACCTTGGAAAACACTTCCGTTGCCGTTCGGCACAGCCCTTAACGCCTGGCGCGCCGCGCGCTTATTGCTCCCACCTGTCTGGGAGCTCATTGCACCTTATTGCTCTCCGGCTTTTGACCACTACAGTTGAGTAAAGCCCCCTCTCTGGAGGTGTTGTCGTGTGTCGGATTCATCTATCTTAAGCAGGAGAACGCTTAAATATAGAGCTGTCTGCCTCTGTAATACATCTTCTTTTCAAGGATTTTATCAATGTCAAAACCATTCTTCTTGTTATGCCCTGTTCTCTGCCTGTGCATGTTTGCCCCCCTCGATGCGATGGCGTTCGATCTTGGCCAAATCGGTTCTGTCGTTGGTGTTGCCAGGGATCTGGGCAAGGCAGTTACGCTAAAGGAAGCGGAGGTCATTAAAACCGCCCGACTGAGCGCCGACCAGTTCGACAAGAGAAACCGCATCGCCTCCCACAACAGCAAATATTCCAGACGCCTGCGAAAAATAGTCAACGGTCTGAAACAGTATGATGGCCTTCGCCTGAACTACAAGGTGTACCTGTCTGAAGAAGTGAATGCTTTCGCCATGCCCGATGGCACCGTTCGCATCTATTCGGGACTCATGGACCTGATGACCGATGGCGAAGTGCTGGCAGTGATGGGGCATGAAATCGGGCACGTTAAGCTCAAGCATTCCTTTCACCAGATGCGCAAGCAGTTATTGACCAGCAGCGCCTTCAAAACAGCGGCTGCCGCCGGCGGCACGGTGGGCTCTCTCACCAATTCAGCGCTGGGCGATCTCGGATATGCGTTCATCAATTCAACATTTTCGAAAAAAGACGAACTCAGTGCTGATGCCTACGCGGTACGCTTCTTGCGCAGCCGCGGGAAAAATATTGGCGCGATGAAAAGCTCCATCGTGAAACTGCAGAAAAGGTTCGGCTCGGGCGGCGGCTTTCTGAGCTCCCACCCCAGCAACTCGAAACGCATCGCAAATATTCAGAAGGAAATGGACAAGCTGTAAAACAGCGCCACAGGGGTTATGCAAACAACTCTGATATGAACAAAACTTCCGGTAAACCCGTCATCAACACCAGGGAAAGGGCTTTGCACGGCCCTTACAAAGCTGAATGTATCATTCACGGCCCGCAAAGCATCTGTATTCTTGACGGAATCGCGCAAAAGAGCCCTCTCGGATCTTACTCTGTTACCAACGCTGGCGATGAAACATTAACAAACGCCGAGATCATTCTGATTTTCCATGCAGGACAAGCGGCGTTTAGACAACTATACCCTGCTAATATCAATCCCGGTCAAACTGGTCAGTTTTTTCTTGATACCATCGATTCTTTCTCCAGTGAAAAGATTCGCGTTAGAGAGCTGAAGTGGATCATCAGCTTTGATCAGGCCAGCTCAATTTTCATGACAACCATTCACTATCAGCAATTCATTCAATAATTTCTGACTCAGGCAGAGCTTGAGAAAGAACGCATTTATAATTAGCAGCAGGCTGATCGCTTTGGTTGTAACTATCCACTGGGGACACATCCCGAGCGCTTAGAATAGTCAGATCTAACCAAGTGACTACATGGCTCTATCTAAAAGATGGGAAATTCACTACACAACCAGACTACCCGGAAGCACAAATAATCCTGATTGCAATTGCTGGCTGACTGAGCTGATTTGACGAGGTGCTGTTTGCTGCAGGATACCGCAAAATCTGCATCTAATTCGCCGCGGAGACCTTGACATCCTGGGCCAGGCAAGCCGCGTTGAACCTAACCGACGTTTTGAACACGCCACCGGCTTGAGCCGGTGGATTCCGGTTACGACTGAAAGCCGGATTGATCGGCCATTCGGCCAATTGTCCCCTCTCCCCTCAAGGGGCGAGGGAGCAAAATGGCTTTGCCGCCTGAGGGCGTGGGATTTACTGATCCCCTGTTCAGATACTGTAAACTGTACTGGCGTTAAAAACCCCGGTCAGATCGTTGACCTTGATCAAACGCTCGAGGTGCGAAGGAATATTCTGGAACCGTAGCTTTCTGCTATTTCTGAAATAGCGGGCGTACCAGTCCAGCAACAGGGCAATACCGGCGCTGTTCACCTGGCCGATTCCCTGTAAATCCAGATCGGCATCGGCCTGGTAATCCAGCAGGCCCGCCGCTGCGCGGCTGGCTTGCGGCACGGTTTCGAAAACCAGGTCGCCGCTGATGGCAAACCGGGCGTCATCAATACGTTGTATGCTGGCTGGCCGCATCATCCCTGGCTTTTACCGGCCAGGTCCGCAATGACTTTGTCCAGGCCTTTTTTCTGGATCTCGGAGCGGTAGATGCCGCGCAGGGTGGCGACCACGCTGACGCCTTCCGTGAGCACGTCCATGGCGCGCCAGTTGCCGTCTTTCCTGTAAAGTATGAAATTGACCGAAACCGGCTTGCGGCCGGGCAACGCAGCAACTGTTTTCACCCGCACATTCTTGGCCTTTTCCTTGTAGGTCAGCGGCTTCACGGTGATCTTCGCTTTGCGAAAACCGTACAACACGGTGGCATATTTGCGCACCAGGTCATCGCGAAAGGCTTGAATAAACTGCTTTTTCTGCGCGTCAGTCGCCTTGCGCCAGTATTTACCCAGCACCAGACGCGCTATTTTTTCATAGTCGATATAGGGGGCGGTGATGCGATCGGTAATCCTGAACAATACCGACTTGTCTTTCTGAATGGCCGCTTCCTGCCGGCTGACTTCGGCCTGCCATCGTTTGGTCAGTTCACTGATCAGCGCATCGGGCGCGGTGGGCGCGGGTTTTGCCTGGGCCATCCCGGCCAGCGCAACCATGAGTAGACTGACTAGAAAAAGTCCGGTTTTTTTCATTACGTTATTCATTTGTCTGCTTCTTCGTCTGCTTTGTTAAACATGAATTTGCCAATCAGGTCTTCCAGCACCAGAGCTGACTGGGTAATGGTGATTTCATCGCCATCTTTCAAGACTTCGTCGTCGCCGCCCGGCTCCATGTTCAGATACTGTTCACCGAGCAGTCCTGCGGTATTCACGGCAACGCTGCTGTCCGCCGGCAGCTGATTGTATTCCCTGGCCAGGCGCATGGTCACCAGGGCGCGAAAATCGTCCTCGTCAAGGCCGATATCTGTCACCCGGCCGATGAGCACGCCGCCCAGCTTCACCGGCGAGCGCACTTTCAGCCCACCAATATTGTCGAACCGGGCGGTGACGGTGTAACCGTCGGACACTGAAACCCCACCGAGGTTCCCGATGCGCAGGGCCAGGGCCGCCAGAGCCAGCAGCCCCGCCAGCACGAACAGCCCGACCATGAGTTCCAATCCTTTCTTCTGCATAACTACTCTCCGGGGGCCCCTGATGGATGCATCAGAGACTGTTTAACGTAAGGGCGGTGATAATGAAATCAAGCATCAGTACAGCCAGTGACGAGTACACCACTGTGCGATTGGTGGCGCGGCTCACGCCTTCCGGCGTCGGCACGCAATCGTAGCCCTGGAACACCGCTATCCAGGTCACCACGAAGCCGAATACGATGCTTTTTATGATGCCGCTGAGTATGTCCGTGCCAAATTCCGTTCCGGCCTGCATCTGCGACCAGAAAGCGCCGGCATCCACGCCCATCAGGCCCACCGCCACCAGATAGCCACCGGCCACGCCGATGACGCTGAATGCCATCGCCAGGATCGGCATGGAAATGAAACCGCCCAGCAGACGCGGCGCAACGATGCGCGCCACCGGGTCGATGGCCATCATTTCGATGGCAGTCAGCTGTTCAGTGGACTTCATCAGGCCGATTTCGGCTGTCAAAGCGGTGCCGGCGCGGCCGGCGAACAGCAGCGCTGTCACCACCGGCCCCAGTTCGCGCACCAGCGACAGCGCCACCAGCAGACCAACGGACTCTTCCGCGCCAAACCTTTGCAGCGTGTTGATGCCCTGCAGCGCCAGCACCATGCCGACAAAAAACGAGGCCAGCGCGATTATAAAAAAAGTCAGCACGCCGATGGAATAAATCTGCTGGTTTACCAGCTTGAAGCGCAACAGCAACGGCGGTGTTCTGGCCAGGGTATTGAACAGAAACAGGCTGGAACGCCCGAGACCCTGCAGCATATTCAGCACGCCCGCGCCCAGTTGTCGAACCGCCTGCATCAGACCGCCACCCCCAGCAGGTCTTCGATATAGGGCCGCGCCGGGTAATGGAACGGCACCGGCCCGTCAGGCAGTGCGTTCATGAACTGCTGCACCAGCGGCTCCTGCGAAGCCATCAGCTCCTCCGGCGTGCCGTGGCCCATGACCGTGCCGTCACCGAGCAGATAAATATAGTCGGATATCTCGCAGGTTTCCGCCACGTCGTGGGATATCAGCACCGAGGTCAGGCCCAGGGCGTCATTCATTTCGCGGATCAGCTTGGCGGCAATACCCTTGCCGATGGGATCCAGGCCAGAAAACGGCTCGTCATACAGCACCAGCACCGGGTCCAGCACCACCGCCCGCGCCAGCGCCACGCGCCGCGCCATGCCACCGGACAGATCGCTGGGCATGAGATGGCGTGCGCCACGCAAGCCCACGGCCTGCAATTTCAGCAGCACGATCTTGCGGATCAGTTCCTCGCTGAGGCGGGTATGCTCGCGCAGGGGGAAAGCCACGTTTTCGTAGACATTCAGATCGGTCAGCAGGGCGCCGGACTGCAGCAGCACGCCCATGCGCTTGCGCAGATTCAGCAGCTCACCACCGGACAGCTCCGGCACCGACAGGCCATCGACGGTTACGCTCCCCTGTTGCGGCCGCACCTGACCTGATATCAGACGCATCAGTGTGGTCTTGCCGCAACCGCTGGGGCCCATGATGGACACCACGTTGCCGCGTTTGATCTGCACATTCACCGAAGACAGTATGGGCCGTTCGCCATAGCCGAACTGCAAATCCCGCACATCAATCAGATTGTCGTCCGTCTGTGGCACCTGTCACCTCGAAAAAACCGTTGGCGCATTCTATGTGAATAGGCTCCAGGCCGCCAGTAACAACTTGTAACGTCGCGCCAGGCGGCGGCATGCCCGCCGGGGAACTGTGTTTACCTATATTGATAAATAGCCTAAAGACAATATAATGATATGCTCGACAACAGGGTGGCCGCGGCTTGAAAACAGGCTGAAAAATTGTCTGAAAACAAAGGGGTATTCTGACATGGCGGGGAAAGACAGGACGGCGGAACAAGTCATACTGGGCCTGACGTCGCAAATGGACATCGGCATCAACGGCAACCGGCCTTGGGATGTGCGGGTGTACAACGATCAGTTTTATAACAGAGTTCTCAAGGGCGGTACACTGGCACTGGGCGAATCCTACATGGATGGCTGGTGGGATACGGACAATCTGCACGAAATGCTGTTCCGCGCCATTCGCTGGGAGCAGGAAACCGGCAGCAAAAACCCCGTGTACCGCGTCAAATGGTGGGAACAGGCGCTGCGCTCCGCCTTCAACCTGCAGACCAAAAGCCGCGCCCCCGCCGTCGCCGAAACCCATTACAATCTCTCGCCCCGGCTGTATGAATACATGCTGGGCGAATCCATGGCCTACTCCTGCGGCTACTGGACGCAGGCCGACAACCTCGACGACGCACAAACCGCCAAGCTCGACCTGATCTGCCGCAAACTGCACCTCAAACCCGGCGAGCGCCTGCTGGACGTGGGCTGCGGCTGGGGGACGCTGGCCAAATACGCCGCGCAAAACTACGGCGTCGACGTCACCGCCATCACCATCGCATCGGAACAGGCGGAATACGCGCGCAAATTCTGCGACGGCCTGCCCGTGGATATTCAACTGCTGGACTACCGCGACCTCGACGCGCGGAAATTCGGCCAGTTCGATAAGGTGGTTTCACTGGCCATGTTCGAAGCCGTGGGGCGCAAGAACTATCGGTCGTTCATGCAAGTCATTCACCGCATGCTGAAAGACAAGGGCATCTGGCTGCTGCACACCATCGGCACCGAACGCGACGGCTTCGACCCGTGGTCCGACAAATACATCTTCCCTAACGGCGAAATCCCCACCAAACAACGCATGGTGTCGTCCATCAACGGCCTGTTTCATCTGGAAGACTGGCACAACTTCGGCGTCGACTACTCCCACACCCTGCTCGCCTGGTACGACAACTTCGTCCAGCACTGGCCCGAAATCCAGCAACTCGACTCACGCTTCGACGAACGCTTCTACCGCATGTGGACCTTCTACCTGCAATCCTTCGCCAGCGTATTCCGCTCCCGCAACCTCAATCTGTGGCAACTGGTCATGTCCAGGGGGTGCCTGGACGAGGGGTATGTTTCCTGTCGGTGACAGGGTTAACATTATTCTCGGTAGCGGTAAAAGCAGAGCGTGGTGCGAGCCGTGCATTCTCTACCGTCCTGATGCATTCAATAGCCATGTGGATTCATGAACTTTTCCAAGCACTTCCCTGTTTGGCATAGACGCATCATTGTATAATTTTTCGAATCCAAAGTGCTGCAATATTTTCAGGCCGTCATCGATTATTCTGGGTTCCAGCTCATTCATCCACGAGGAAACCGGCGACGGGCCTGAGTGCAGGTTACTTGCCGCATCTGTAACACGGCTTGGGTGTTCAACGATATCCCTCGGGATGGTAATAGACATGCCTGCCTGACCGGCCCCGGCAAACCGGATTATTTTGGTAATTTCTTTATCCGGGTTATTGTAGATGTCTTCATAAAAACATATGTGTATGCTTCCCGGGTCGAATTGACGAAGCGGAACGTAGTTTATTATAGACCATATGAGAACCTGATTTAATATGTAATTGTTTCCATGGCTTACCCGTCTTATCTCCTCTTCGAACGGGAATAAATAATCCTCATACAGGGCAGGCTGATTAAAAAGATCTAAAGGTTCTGTCACCCAGAACCAGTCTTTCTTCCTGTATTTGGACAAGGCAACAGAAAATGGATTTCGAATCAGCAAAACAGGCCTGACTTTCGGAAACTGAGATGTCACCCAATAACATAAAAGATTCGCAAATATATCCTTTATCAAAAGGCCTTCGTATCGCAGCAATTGACTTCCGTAATCAACCCTTGGGTGGGCAAACTTTCCACTGAATATTTTTGACGCAAAGCTTCTTAATTTTTCATTCGTGTCGTGTCGTCGAACATACTGGTGCGGTACGATAAACTCCGCATCGCGAACAAACTTCGGATGAAATGGCTCGAACATTTCACGATACTTTTTGTTGAAGTTTATCAGGCCCGAAACCCATGTTGTGCCACTTCGGCCATCACCTAGCAGCCATATAATATCATCGCAATTAATATGGTCTTCTTTTATTTTTGACTTTTTGTTCATTGATTATTCGTTACTGATTTTCTACATCGTGTCGTCGCGGACGATTTTTGGGCCGGCCAGACCTGATACGTGTCGCTGAATACTATAGAGCGGATCGGATCCCAATATGCGAGTTGCAATAAAAATTGTCCCGTTATCGCAGGTATATAGGCTGGCAAAAAACCCTGCTTTGATGATATTCGGATACCAAACCTGTACTTATCTGATTCGCTAAATTGTTTTCCAGCCACATAATACTAGCAAGGCCAGTAGGCCCAGTCATTAAGGCAACGATTATCCGAAATCCTGAAGCAACTTTATGAAGCGAGCGGGATTGTCAGCGACAAGTCCGCCAAACCCGCTTTTTCGCGACAGATGTTCACCAGTCCCGCTGGCTGGTAACATGGCGTTTATGAAGGTAAAGCCTTACATCACCCGCGACGGCTCGATAATCCGCGAGCTGGTTCACCCGGATCATTCCGGCGCGCGGAACCAGAGTCTGGCGGAGGCGACGATTCCACCAGATACGGAGACCTTGCTGCACCGCCATGGCGAAAGCGAGGAGATTTATCACGTCACTGCCGGGCGCGGGGCGATGACCCTGGGCGGCGAGATCTTCGATATCGGCGTGGGCGACAGTGTGCTGATTCCGCCCGGTACGCCGCACAAGGTCAAAAATACGGGCGATGCGGACCTGGTGATTCTTTGCTGCTGCGCGCCGGCGTATTCGCATGATGACACCGAACTGCTGTAGCGATCGCCGAAAAACGCTACAATCGCGCCATTCCACTATCGAAATGTGCATGTCCATGAAGAAATTAATCGCGATTTTTGTCGCCGCGCTGGCGCTGTCCGCCTGCGGCAATGATGAAACACCCCTGTCCAGGAACGCCAACGCGGCAGAGACGCCCGCCAAGGTTTACAACTGGAAAATGGTCACCACCTGGCCGCCGAATTTCCCCATATTCCAGACCGGCGTGGAGCAATTCGCCAGAGATATCAAGACCATGAGCAATGGCCGTCTGAACATCAAGGTTTATGCGGGCGGCGAGCTGGTGCCGCCGTTGCAGACTTTCGACGCTGTTTCCAGCGGTACGGTGCAGATGGGCCATGGCGGAGCCTATTACTGGGCGGGGAAGATTCCCGCCGCGCAGTTTTTCACCTCGGTGCCGTTCGGCATGAACGCGCAGGGCATGAATGCGTGGTTGTATTCCGGCGGCGGGCTGGATCTGTGGCGCGAAACCTATGCACCGCACGGGCTCATGCCTTTCCCCATGGGCAATACCGGCGTGCAGATGGGCGGCTGGTTCAACAAGAAAATCAACACGGTTGACGACCTCAAGGGCCTGAAAATGCGCCTGCCGGGGCTGGGCGGCAAGGTGCTGGCGAAGGCGGGCGGCAACCCGGTGCTGATGGCGGGCGGCGAAATCTACACAGCGCTGGAGCGCGGCGTTATCGACGCCACCGAATGGGTCGGCCCTTACCACGACGAACGCCTTGGCCTGTATCGCGCGGCGAAATACTACTACTACCCCGGCTGGCACGAACCCGGCTCGGTGCTGGAGCTGATCGTCAACAAGGCGGCATGGGATTCATTGCCCGACGATCTGAAAATGATCGTGTCGAAGGCGGCTGATTCCACCAACGTGCGCATGCTGGCCGAGTTTGAAGCCAAAAACCTGGACGCGCTGGAAGGCCTGAAAGCCAAGGGCGTGGAAGTGCTGAAATTCCCCACCGCCGTCACCGACGAACTGAAAAAACTGGCCGGCACCGTATTCGAGGAAGAAGCCGCCAAAGATGCGGGTTTCAAGAAGGTTTATGACGCCTTCCGCGCGTTTCAGCAAAAAAACACCCAATGGAACGCCATTTCAGAGTCGGCTTATGCGGAGGTACTGAAGAACTGAGCAGGATGTTTTCGTTCTACCGCAGGGAATTCATACCCTACAGGCAACCGGGCAGGCTCTGTCAACAGTGGCTGCTGAGGTCCAAATTTTTTTCTCTTTTCAAGGGAACCAAAGGCTGGATTAGCACTCTCACTTACCGAGTGCTAAATCAGGACGGTAATGGTACTATATGGGAATCATTGCCGCTTCACGCAAGAATGAGGGAGGAAAAAACATGAGTACAGCAATGGCTCTGACAGCAAACCTGTCGGAAAACAGCCTCAGTAGCTACATTCAGGCAGCCAACAGGGCGCCTATGCTGACGGCGGAGAAAGAACATGAACTGGCCGTGCGTTTGCGCGACCATAACGATCTGGACGCGGCGCGCCAGCTGGTGGAATCGCATCTGCGCTATGTCATCAAGATTACCCGCGATTTCGTGGGTTACGGCCTGCCGCAGGCGGATCTGATTCAGGAAGGCAACATCGGCCTGATGAAAGCGGTCAAGAATTTTGACCCTGATCGGGGCGTGCGCCTGGTGGCTTTTGCGGTGCACTGGATTCGCGCCGAGATCTACGAATTTGTTATCCGCAACTGGCGCACGGTGAAAGTCGCCACTACCAAAGCCCAGCGCAAGCTGTTTTTCAATCTGCGCAAGAGCAAGGATCATCTGGGCTGGATGACCGAGGGCGAAGTGGACGCGCTGGCGGACAGGCTGAACGTGAGCAAAAAAGACGTGCTGGAAATGGAATCACGTCTGTCCGGCAAGGATATCGCTTTCGACGTGGGCGATGACGCCGATGATGATCGTGCATCCTATTCACCGTCGGCCTGGCTGACGCGCGAGTCCGATGACCCGGCCAACCTGGTGCTGAAATCCGACAGCGACGACGATCAGCACAGCCAGATCACCCAGGCGCTGGCGACACTGGACGATCGCAGCCGCGACATCGTGGCACGCCGCTGGCTGAGCGAGGACAAGCCGACTTTGCACGACCTGGCCGACGAGTACGGCGTATCCGCCGAGCGTATTCGCCAGATCGAAAAAAAGGCATTGGAAAACATGAAAGGCGTCATCGCCTTGTAACCTATGTCTGCAGCGTCATCACACAAGGACCCCGCGGGGTCCTTTTTTATGTACAGGAAGTACGGTATGCCGCGGGCGCAGGGATGCGCAAGAGCGGCGCATGTACAGGATTGTACGGTATGCCGCGGGCGCAGGGAAAGCTTCGGCTCCTGCCTCTCGCTGCATACACACCATCCATGGCGATAATGCGCAGGAGCGGCGCATGTACAGGAAGTACGGACAGAAAAATGCTCCTGCGTTTTCTGCACTTCCGCCGTCCGTGGCGGTCGGTCGATAAGTGTTCCCGACTATATCGACACTTCCGCCGTCCGTGGCGGTCGGTCGATAAATGTTCCCGACCATATCAACACTTCCGCCGTCCGTGGCGGTCGGTCGATAAATGTTCCCGACTATATCGACACTTCCGCCGTCCGTGGCGGTCGGTCGATAAATGTTCCCGACCATATCGACACTTCCGCCGTCCGTGGCGGTCGGTCGATAAATGTTCCCGACCATATCGACACTTCCGCCGTCCGTGGCGGTCGTATGCCGCGGGCGCAGGGACAGCTTCGGCTCCTGCCTCTCGCTGGATACACACCATCCATGGTGATAATGCGCAAGAGCGGCGCTACTAACGTTTTCCTGTAACTGATGCGACTACTGTTAAAAACCGGCTTCGTTGCTTTTCTGCTGCTGCTCAGCGCCGTTTCCGCCACGGAGCTGTGGTCTCGGCATAACGGCCTGCTGGCACTGGACCGGCCTCTGGATGAGCACGCGCAACAGGCTCTGAGGCAGAACCGCCCGGCGGATGCCCGCATCGTGGCGGAGTTTGTGCTGGAGCATCCCGATACCGGGGATACAGACAAAGCCCGGGCCATTGCCGATACGGCCACAGCCCGGATCAATTCCAGCAAGCGCAAGATGCGGCAATTCGCCAAAGGCGCCTGGAGCGGCGAACCGGACGATATGGCCAGCTTTCTCGGCTCGCTGTCGCTGGATCTTTTCGTTATCGGCGACATACGTGATCTGGTGGTGCAGGGCTGGAAGCAATGGCAGAGCAAAGATGGCGACGAATTCATCATGGCGCTGTCCGCCGCCGGCCTTGCCGCTACTCTGGCGCCGGAAATACACTGGGCGCCGAGCATGATGAAAGCCTTCAAACGCTCCGGCTCGCTGAGCAAACCGTTCGTTACCAGTCTGAAAACCAGCAGCAAGCAGGCCCTGAAAACGCGCAAATTCGGCGCTCTGGCGGATGTGCTCAGGGACTTCGGCAAAGCCGGCAAAAAACTCGGTCCCGGGCCATTCAGCACGGTCATGAAAAACGTCGATGACGCCGCCCAGCTGAAGAAAATCAGCAAGGCCGCCAGCATTGACCCCAAGGCCACCTATGTCCTCGCCACCCGTTTCGGCAGGAATGGCGTCAAGCGCATTGGCAAGAACGGCGCCAATGTCGACAAACTGGCAAAAAAGATCCGCATACTCGGCCGCGCCGGAAAAATCGGCAAAAAAGCCTTCGGCGTGCTTCCCGACTGGTTGCTCGCCCTGATCACCCTGTTCGGCCTCGGCCTCACCGTCTGGCTCACCCGCCCGCGTCAGTCGCGAAACTTTCGCGAATCCATCAGCCGGCTGCCTAGAAAAGATGTCTGAGCAAGGCGTTTCCCAGCCCATTTCTTGACCTGCCACCGGGAGAAGCATAAGGTGTTTGCTATATCCTTATATTGCCGCGGGCAGGATTTGCGGATGCGCCTTCGCAGGCCGGTCGGCAGGGAGAGTTTTCCAGATGACTCATCACCTTCGCATCAGATGGCAACTGCGCCAGATCTTCGCAAATTCTGCCAGAAAACGTTGGTGCGGATTATTTCGCGCGTGTTTCATGGTTTTTACCCTGCTGACTGCGCCAGCTTTTGCGGCCCAGATAACAGGTACTCTCTCCCTACCTTCCGGCCCGACGGCCCCACCCGGAGGTTTGCGAATTTTCGTACAGGCCAAAAACCTTAACGGATCTGAGTTCGCCAGCACAAATGGCTTGATGGCGGCGGGCAGCAACAATCTTCCGTACACTCTCAACATTCCCGACGATCCTGCTGCCAGCTGGCGAGTGAGCATCTCCTGCGCTCACAGCATCACGCCTGGTTGTCTTGAATACGTCGAAGGGGGATATTTCAAGTCAGGCATTTCTGGGTCGCTCGCATACAAAGCCGAGGATGCTACTCCACTGGCTGGTGGAGCGGCTGGCCACAACAATATTGATATGACTTTGCTGGACGGGCATTCGGTTTCCGGCTCCATCACAATGCCATCAGGCACCGGTAGCGCGCCCGCCGGGGGATTAGACGTGAAAATTTACGCACGACAAGAACCGTTGGGCGGTTATTCCATGAACCACGTTTTCACTATCCCGGAAAATCAGAACAGCGTCCCATTTCTTCTTACCGTGCCGGATGATCCCGCAATGAATTTTGTCGTACGCTATTCTTGCGAATCATCGGCGGAATGTCAGAGCCGATATGTCAGTAACGGCTTCTATCGCAGTGGTGTGTCGGGCAACACCGTAGAATCGAGCGTTAATGCGCAGCAGTTTATAGCTAACACGGCGCGTCTTGGGCTGGACATGGTTTTCCTGACCGGTGCTTCCATTTCAGGAAGCATCTCTTTACCCTCCGGCGTTGCCCCCGCAGGAGGTGTTTCTATTCATGTCATCGCTATCGATACCAATGGCGGCAGCCTCAACTGCGTCGACAAGGTTGTCATCCCTGCCGGCACAAACACAATCGATTACCGCTTGAATTGCTCCAACGACAACAGCGCCAGTTGGCGGGTTCATTATTTTTGTAACAGTCTGGTTACGCCCGCAGCCTGTGCTGATTACTTCAACCTGGCTTACTACAGCGATACCGGAACCGTCGCAGCAGCCGGGGACGCCACGCCGCTGGCTGGCGGGGTGGGCCATTCCAACATCAACATGACTTTGTTTAGTACAGCCACGATATCCGGGCGGATTTCCCTCGACTCCGGGGCTCTTCCAGCCGGTGGCGTAGAAATTTTAGTCTCCGCCCAGAATCAGGATAACGTCATTGCCACGGATGTGTTCACCCTGACCAGCCCGGCAACTTTTGGTAATTACACAATAGGCACACCCTCCGACCCGGCTTCCACATGGAAAATCAGCTACGTCTGCCGTGACGTGGCCACCGGAAACCCTTGCAAAAATTTTGCCTTTATCGGCTATTTCAACGTGGATTCCCCGGGGTCAACCACTCAAAAATCCGCTGATGCCGACTTGCTTCCAGGCGGTGTTTCACACACCAATATCGACATGATATTGATTTATCAGCCGGAAGAATCTGTAATGTGTTTCCCAATTGTGGCAAGACCGGGGAAAATCGCAGTTATCTGCATATAAAAACTAGCTGCCTGTGCATTTTGCGGAGTAGTCTCGGGAAATCCTTGACCGTTTTGAATACCAGCTATACTGGATTTTCCGGCACGGATGTGGAAACTTGCCAGCCGGCAATTCATAGCAACCAAAAAAGGGACCCTATCATGGCTTCAACCGTTGAAGAGCTCACCGTAAACTGGCAGGAAGGCGATATCGAAACCG
>JALXFQ010000333.1 GCA_027067235.1 Gammaproteobacteria bacterium | reverse complement strand
AGGCCTGGGTCAGCGCCAGGAAAACGCCGATGAAACCGATCACACCGCCGGCTTCCAGCAGGGAGTTGAAGCCGAGCAGGCGGATGATGGTAATCAGGGTGACGATACCGATGAACACCCAGGCAAACAGGGTCAGCAGCTGGCTGTTGTAGCTCTCGCTGTAGCGCATCTTGCCGTTGGCGTCTCTGCGCTTGCCATAACGCCGCAGGATGAACCAGGCCACCAGCGCGCTGGCCAGATAGGCGAGATAGAGAATGATAACGATGGCCAACAGCTTGAAGCCGGGTCCGCTGGCCCCGCCCCTGGCGTAAAAATGGGTGTAGATGAAGGCGATGACGATCAGCAGGTTGAGGGCGCGAAATACGCTGACGCGGCGGGTGAAGGTGCGCGCATCCGGCTGTTCGCTGAAACTGAACCGCAGCAGCTGGCGCGCAAACACCGCCAGCAGCAGGTTGATGGCGACAACCGCCCAGGTAATACCATCGACCTGGCGCGCCAGGCCGGTCAGTTCATTCACCCATCCGGTTGTCATTGCTGATAATCAGCAACAAGGCTGTCCAGCCACTGATGCAGACGTTCGGCCTCGCGATGGATGAATTCAGAATCCCGGTAGGTATGCGCAATGACAGTGATGCCCTGGGTTCGCGCCAGCAGATGCATGGCCAGTTGTTCGGCATCGTCGCGGCCCAGCGCCTGAAACTGGTCGACAAGCCAGTCGCGGAACAGGTCGAACATGGCGCGGGCGTCATCGCGGTGCGGATGATCGGCCTTGCCCAGTTCGGTATTCAGCGTGCCCATGGGGCAACCGTAGCGAATGACTTCGGATTCTGCATTCTTCAGCATGTTGAGTGATCGGTGCAGGCGCTCCAGCGGCGTGGCGAATTCAGCATTCCAGCTTTCCAGCAGCTTGCGGAAATTTTCCCGGCGCGTGCCGATGACCGCGTCGAGTATGTCTTCCTTGGATTTGAAATAATAATAAAAATTGCCGCGCGGAATACCGGACTCGCTGGCAATATCGGTAAACGAGGTGTAATCATAACCCTGCCGGTAAAACAGCTTGCTGGCTGCGTTGACGATCTGGTTGCGGTTTTTTTCGGCTTTGTTCAACATGGTCGAATATTTTACAGCAAGCGGGAATCATATCCATGTCTTAAAACAACGGGATGCATAAAATGAAGAAATCGAACACTGGCACAATAGCCAGGCGCATGATGCCGGCGGTCGGGTTGATGCTGTTTGTGCCGCTGGCGGTGCTGGCGAACAAGGTCCATATAGTGGATGTGCAGGTCACGCCGCAGGGCGGCGCCAGCTACCGCTTCGATGTGACGTTGGAGCACGATGACGCGGGCTGGGACCACTACGCCAACAAATGGCAGGTGCTGTCGCCCGATGGCAAGCTGCTGGGCGAGCGGGTGTTGTTACACCCGCATGTCGACGAACAGCCGTTTACGCGCAGCCTGGGCGGGGTGACTATTCCCGCCGGTGTACGTGAAGTTGATGTGCGGGCCCGGGATAACGTGCATGGCGAAGGCGAAACCGTGCGGGTGAAACTGCCGCAATGATTCAGCTCCCGCTTTTTGCCGCCAGCGCCGAATGCCGCCGCGTGGCGATGGCGTAAATTTCCAGCAATTCGTCTTCGGAAATGTCCACCAGCGTATCCAGGTGACTGAGCGCATAGACAAAATCGGCATGATCGATAGGGCCGGGTTCCGGCCATGTTGTTTTTGCCTGCTTGTTCTTTTCCAGCAGGGCGTTTAGATGGGCCGGGTATCGCCGCCACGGGAACAGGTAATTGAAAGCAATCGCCACCGCCAGAATGGTCAGGGTATTAAGCATGATGGGCGCAAGTTCGTAACCGAAGCCGAGGTTATGCAGTTTGTCCGAGCCGATTACTGCCGCCAGGGCGGTGGCGCCGCCGGGCGGATGGGTGCAGCGCAGAAAATACATTGCGCCTATGGCCAGTCCCACGCTGGCGGACGCCGCGATCGTAAAATCCGGTATCCAGCGCCAGCAGGCCACGCCGATGAGGGCGGAAACGGCATGGCCGCCCACCAGATTCCAGGGCTGGGCGAACGGCACATGGGGCGAGGCAAACAGCAGCACCGCGCTGGCGCCCATGGATGGCACGATATAGACCGCAACCTGCGGGTCCAGCAGCCACTGCGCGGTCATGAAGATGGCGAAAATGCCGAGAAAGCCGCCCAGCGCGGAAATCCATTTCTCCCGCAGCACCATCTTGTGACGACTGAAGCCGATCAGATCGGCAAAATCGTTCCATTTCATGTAGTTATTCTCTGAGTGAATGACGGAAACCGGAGTATACTACACCGTTTGTGCGCAAACGGTAGCCATGCCCCAGCTCAGTGAAAAACAGGCCTATGCCAGGCTCACGCCTGACCAGTTGCTCGACGCCATTGAATCGGTTGGCCTGCATTGTGACGGCCGTTTTCTGGCGCTCAACAGCTATGAAAACCGCGTCTATCGGGTCGGTGTGGAAGATGCCGAGCCGGTGGTGGGCAAGTTCTATCGCCCGCAGCGCTGGAGTGATGACGCCATACGCGAGGAACACGCATTCACCCGCGAGCTGGCCGAGGCGGAAATCCCGGTGGTGGCGCCGTTGTCCTTCGGCGGCGAAACGCTGCTGAAACACGAATTGTTTCGCTTCGCCCTGTTTCCCAACCGTGGCGGCCGCGCGCCGGAGCTGGACAATCCCGATCACCTGGAACAACTGGGACGATTCGTTGGGCGTATCCATGCCGTGGGCGCTGCGCAGTCTTTTCGGCATCGTCCCGCTCTGGACGTGGAAAGCTTCGCCGTCATTCCGCGACAGTGGTTGCTGGAACATGACTTTATTCCAAACCATCTGGTTGAGGCTTATGCCAGCCTCACCCGCGACCTGATCGAGCAGATCGGTCACAGCTACCAGCGCGCCGGCAATGTTGAAATCATTCGCCTGCATGGTGACTTGCACCCCGGCAACATACTCTGGACCGGGCAAGGCCCGCATATTGTCGATTTTGACGACGCCCGCAGCGGCCCGGCTATTCAGGATCTGTGGATGTTCCTGTCCGGCGACCGCGACTACATGCAGCAGGGGCTTGCCGACCTGCTGGAAGGCTATGAACAATTCGCCGACTTCAACCCCGCCGAACTGCATCTGCTCGAGGCACTGCGCACTCTGCGCATGATTCACTATGCCTGGTGGCTCGCCACGCGCTGGGACGACCCCGCCTTTCCGCGCGCATTCCCGTATTTCAACACCGACCATTACTGGGAAGAACATATTCTGTCGCTACGTGAACAGGCCGCGGCCCTGGACGAGGAACCGCTGCGCATGCCGGGCGGGAATTTCTGAGCAGACGCTATCCAGGCCGCAGGCGTCGAAAGAAAATGCTGACTGCGCCCGGGCAGCTTCCTGCTTATCCCTTTTTTTCCTGCCCGGCTTCCACTTCCGGGGGATATGACAAACGCTGCTTTATGCTTGAATAGAAAAAACTGATCGGAGCAGGCGGCATGCGTGATTTTACAGCTGATCTGGGCGTGGAACGGGATGCTGACGGTTATCTGGTCGATCCCGATGACTGGGATGAAACCATTGCCCGCAAACTGGCGGCGGAATGGGATCTGGCGCTGACCGACGAGCATTTTGATGTCATCCGCTTCATGCGCGGCTGGTTCGAAGAACATCAGATCATCCCGGACGTGCGCGACGTGGCGAAATATCTGATGCAGAAAAAGGGCATGAGCAAAAAGGATGCGCAACGATATTTGTTTCGTCTGTTTCCCCATGGATACATGCAGCAGGGTTGCCAGATAGCCGGTATGCGCCGGCCACGGGCCTGGAGCGTCGGCTGACACAAGGCGGGCAATCCGCTGCGCCGGGGTGTATCCTGATAGCCCCTGAATCTGCGGAGCATGCATGCGCTGGCGCAATACCACCGGAAGCTACGGCTTCATTGCCATACTGCTGCACTGGCTGCTGGCGCTGCTGGTGCTCGGGCAGTTTGCCCTGGGTCTGTATATGGTCGGGCTCGATTATTACGATCCGTGGTATCACCGCGCGCCGGCCTGGCATAACGGCCTGGGCGTGCTGATCGCCGGTTTGTTCCTGATGCGTTTCATCTGGCGCCTGAGCAATCCCTTGCCGCAGCTGTACGGGGTGCAGTGGGAACAGCGCGCGGCGCGACTGGCGCATCGGCTGTTCTATCTGCTGATTGCGCTGATCGTTGTCAGTGGCTATCTCATTGCTACCGCCGAAAATCAGGCGCTGGATGTATTTGGCCTGTTTTCCATACCGGCCAGCGTCAGCGACCTGCCCGCTCAGGCTGATGTCGCCGGACTCTGGCATCGCTGGCTGGCCTGGCTGCTGGTGGGCTTGACGGCATTGCACGCTTTGGCGGCGCTGAAACACCATTATATGGATCGGGATTCCACTTTGCGGCGTATATTGGGGAGGCCCTGAATAAATCTGGTGTGACGGGTTCAGGGTTTTTTAATCTGCAAGATAAAAACAGGAGAAGATAGCATGTTCAGAAAACTGTGTTTGGCATGTCTGGTGGCGGTCATTTCATGGTCGGCGCGGGCCGGCGATGTGGAGCGCTACCTGATTGATACCAAAGATGCCCACGCCTTCATCACTTTCAGAATTCAGCATCTGGGCTTCAGCTGGATGGAAGGCCGCTTCAACCGCTTCAGCGGCGTTTTTGATTACGACGCGGCCAGTCCCGGCAACAACCATGTGCGGGTGGATATAGACGTGGACAGCATCGACACCAACC
>JALXFQ010000332.1 GCA_027067235.1 Gammaproteobacteria bacterium | reverse complement strand
GACGTGACCCGGGTCAATCTGCATTTTCTCGATCATCCCGGGCGCAGCGGGATATTCAATGTCGGCACCGGCCGCAGCCAGCCGTTCAACGACATGGCCACCGCCACGGTAAACACCTTGCGTGAACTGGATGGCGAACCCGCCCTGGAGCTGCAGGAAATGGTGGCAAAGGGCATCATCGAATACATTCCCTTTCCGGACAAGCTGAAAGGGAAATACCAGAGTTTCACCCAGGCTGACATACGGCTTTTACGTGAAAAGGCCGGTTATACCGAACGTTTCTACACCGTCGAGGAGGGCGTCGGCCGTTATGTGCGCCGCCTCGCCGAAAAAACCACCCAGGAATAGGACCCATGTCCAGGAATATACTTGTCACCGGCGCCGCCGGTTTCATCGGCAGCGCGCTGGCGTTGCGTCTGCTGGATCGCGGTGATCGCGTATACGGCATTGACAACATGAATGACTATTATGAAGTCAGCCTGAAGCAGGCGCGGCTGGCGCGCACCGAGAACCACGAAAATTTCAGTTTCGAAAAGCTGGATATTGCCGATCGTGCCGGCATGGAGAATCTGTTCAAACGGGAAAAGTTCGACGCCGTCATGAACCTGGCCGCCCAGGCCGGCGTGCGCTATTCCATCGAAAACCCCAACGCCTATGTGGACGCCAATCTGGTGGGCTTTGGCAACATCCTGGAAGGCTGCCGACATTCTGGCGTCCGGCATCTGGTCTATGCTTCGTCCAGCTCGGTCTATGGCTCCAACAGCAAACTGCCTTATTCCGAACACGATGCGGTGAATCATCCGGTGTCGTTGTATGCCGCCACCAAAAAAGCCAATGAGCTGATGGCGCACAGCTACGCCAATCTTTACGATCTGCCGGTTACCGGCCTGCGGTTTTTTACCGTCTACGGGCCCTGGGGCCGCCCGGACATGGCTTTTTTCAAATTCACCCGCATGATGCTGGCAGGCGAGGAAATCCCGGTTTTCAATCACGGCAGGATGATTCGTGATTTCACCTATATCGACGATATAGTCGAAGGCGTGATCCGGGTCATTGACCGCCCGGCAACGCCCAACCCGCAATGGAACAGCGACGACCCGGATCCGGCATCCAGCTATGCTCCCTATAAAGTTTACAATATCGGCAATTCCGAGCCGGTACAGCTGCTGCATTACATCAAGGTGCTGGAACACAGCCTCGGCGTCAAAGCCCACATGAACATGCTGCCGATGCAGGATGGCGACGTCAAAGCCACGCAGGCGGATGTCAGCGATCTGGTAAATGACACCGGCTTCAAGCCATCAACAACGGTGGAACAAGGCGTACAGGCTTTCGCCCACTGGTATCGGGACTATTACGAGGTTTAGAACGGAAATGAAAACTGCATTGATCACCGGCATTACCGGACAGGACGGCGCCTATCTGGCCGAATTTCTGCTGGAGAAAGGCTACGATGTTCACGGTATCAAACGCCGTGTATCCATATCCAACACCCGACGCATTGACCATCTGGTCAGGCATCCGGGCTTTCATCTGCATCACGGCGACATGACCGATACCACCAGCCTGACGCGCATTATCCAGAAAGTGCAACCCGACGAACTGTACAATCTGGCGGCGCAAAGCCA
>JALXFQ010000331.1 GCA_027067235.1 Gammaproteobacteria bacterium | reverse complement strand
CCGCTGGTGCTGTCGCCGGTTTTGCGGGTTTTTCAGGACTTGCCGCAGCGACTGGCATCGCCGGTGCAGCTCGCCTATCCGGCTCGGCTTTTCCGGCCCTGACCGAAGGCCTTGCAGCTTGCGCCGGTGTAGCCGCTTGTGCCGGCTGGCTGCTGCGTAATTCCTCCTGAATGCCCGCCAGCTTGCGTATCCAGGGCGACCAGCCCCTGAGCTCCAGACTCAGCTTGCGCACGGCCGCGCCGGCTTGCAGATAACTTGCGTAGGAGCCCATCACCACCCGGTACAGAGTCTTGTCGCCAGCACGGTAACGGTAATAGGCGATGGTATCCGGCACTGGATGGCTGCTGATGAATTCCAGTATGGCGGCCTTGCTCGGGTTGGCATACAGTTGCACCGTATAATGCCCGGCCGGCTGGTTCAGCAGCCAGCCCTGCGAGCGAATATCGCCGCTGTTACCCTGCTCCGTGTTGCTCACCGCCGGCGCGGGTTGCTGCGAGTCCGCCGCTTTTGCCGTTTTCCCGCCAAGCGGTATCAGCGCTTTCTTGCGGCCGTCCGTCGTCTTCTGCAATGTCTTTCCGCTGGCGTCCTTTTGCTTGTCCATGTCCGCCAACCGGGCCAGCACCGCGGCGGCTGCCTTGTCGCCCTGCTGCGCCGCCCGGCTGTACCAGGAACGCGCCAGTTCGACGTTCTTGTCCACGCCCTTGCCGTAGTAATACATGCTGGCCAGATTGTACTGGGCGCGCGCATAACCGGCTTCGGCGGCGTTGCGCCACCATTCCACCGCCTTGATATCATCCTGCGGCACGCCGATGCCGTTCTTGTAGGCCACGCCCAGATTGTACTGCGCTTCGACATTGCCCTGTCGCGCAGCCTCATCGAACCAGCGCGCGGCGGCCTGCGGATCCTTTTTGACGCCCAGGCCGGAATTGAGCATGGCGCCCAGATAGAACTGCGCTTCCGCATTGCCCGCCTGCGCCTCGGGTTTCCAGAGTTTTACTGCGGTTTCATAATCGCCTTTGGCGTAGGCATCCAGCGCCTTCTGACCGGCATGGACGGGCGCACCGATCAGGCTGGCAAAACACAGGGTTATCACTGCATATCGTCGGAGAAATGACATAAGCGGTATCAAAGCGAGCTGGTAATTCTCTATTATCCGCAACTTGGGGTGTGTGATACAAGTAATTTATTCACTCATTCAGCGGCTTTGCGGTGTATCCGCCGCGCACACCGGGCATCCGGCGTTCCTGCCCAGTTTGAGACTGCGCCAGTCCATGCGCCTTGCGTCGAACAACAGCAAGCGGCCCACCAGAGCGGGTTTTCCCAGCAATACGTTGACTGTTTCCTGTGCCTGCATCGTACCGATCACGCCCACCAGCGGCGCCACCACGCCTTCCAGCGCACAGTTGGCGCCGTCGCTGCCATCGTCCTGATACAGGCAATGATAGCAGGGGCTGTCCGCCACGCCGGCATCGAACGTCGCCAGTTGTCCGTCCCAGCGGATCGCCGCGCCGGAAACCAGTGGCGTCTTCGCCTTCCAGGTCATGCGGTTGAGCAGAAAGCGCGTGGGGAAATTGTCCGAGCAGTCCACCACGGCATCGGCCAGTTCCACCTGCCGGGCCAGCTCCGTCT
>JALXFQ010000330.1 GCA_027067235.1 Gammaproteobacteria bacterium | reverse complement strand
GTGAACAAGGGTGATACAGTGTCCTGGATTCCTTTCGCAGAGCTGGAGCAATGACCAAACTTACTCATCTGGACGACAGCGGCGCGGCGCGCATGGTGGATGTTTCCGCCAAGCCGGACACCCGGCGTGTCGCGGTTACTGCCGGCAGTATTCACATGCGGCCGGAAACCCTGGAACTGATCGCCAAAGGCGCGTCAAAAAAAGGCGACGTACTGGGCATCGCCCGCATTGCCGGTATTCAGGCGGCCAAACGCACGTCGGAGCTGATCCCGCTGTGTCATCCGCTGATGCTGTCCAAGGTCGATGTAGAGCTGGAACTCAATTACGAGAAAAACTGTGTGGACATACGTTGCACCGCCAAAACCACCGGTCCCACCGGCGTGGAAATGGAAGCGTTGACCGGCGTAACCGTGGCGGCCCTGACCATTTACGACATGTGCAAGGCGGTGGATCGCGGCATGCAGATCAACCAGGTACGGCTGGTGGAAAAAGCCGGCGGCAAAAGCGGCCACTGGAAAGCCGAATGAAACTGCAAATCCTGTATTTTGCCAGCCTGAGGGAACAGCTGGGGCGCGATCGCGAATCGCTGGTGGTGGAAGACCCTGTCAACACTCTGCAGGACCTGATGGCGCAGCTGGCGTCCCGGGGCGATGCGTGGCGCGCTGTCATGTCCGACAACCCCAACCTGCTTGCCGCCATCAATCAGGAGACCGCGCAGGCGGATGCCCCGCTGAACGATGGCGACGAAGTGGCCTTTTTCCCGCCAGTGACCGGGGGCTGATTTGGCTGTTTCTGTTCAACAGGCCGACTTCCATATCGACCAGGTCCTCGATGAACTGGCGGCCGGGCGCCGCGATGTGGGCGCGGTAGCGGTGTTCATTGGCAAGGTGCGCGATATCAACAGCGGCGATGATGTCAGCACGCTGACGCTGGAGCACTATCCCGGCATGACCGAAAAATCCATCGAGAAAATCGTCACCGAGGCAGAGCAGCGCTGGGCGTTGATGGATAGCACGGTAATTCACCGCGTCGGCGAGCTGCAGCCCACCGACAACATCGTGCTGGTGGCGGTCGCCTCGGCCCATCGCGGCGATGCATTCCAGGCCTGCGAATTCATCATGGATTACCTGAAAACACGCGCGCCGTTCTGGAAAAAAGAACAGACCGCAGACGGCGAGCGCTGGGTTGAAGCCAGAAACAGTGACAAAAAAGCTGCGCAGCGCTGGTAATAAGCCATTTTCGACCGCAGTATATGCATTCGACGCCAACCGCATTCAACAGGAGCACCGCTGAACCATGAATCAGCCGCAGGACAGAAAACCCGTGCACGACTCTTTACCCGTCCCCGAAACCCACCCGTCATTTGAATGGATACGCAGCGAAAAGATCGACTCGCTGAATCTGGTGGTGGAAGAATATCGCCACAAAAAAACCGGCGCGGCGCATTTTCATCTGAATGCCGATCACGACGAAAACGTGTTCCTGGTCGCCCTGCGCACAGTGCCCATGGACGACACCGGCGTGGCGCACATGCTGGAACATACGGCGCTGTGCGGCTCGAAACACTATCCGGTACGCGATCCGTTTTTCATGATGATACGGCGCTCGCTGAACTCGTTCATGAACGCCTTCACCAGCAGCGACTGGACCGCCTATCCCTTTGCCAGCCAGAACCGCAAGGATTTCAACAATTTGCTGGACGTGTATCTGGATGCGGTGTTCTTTTCGCGGCTGCATGAGCTGGATTTTCGCCAGGAAGGCTGGCGCGTGGAATTCGAGCAGGCCGACGACCCGGACAGCGAGCTGGTTTACAAAGGCGTGGTGTTCAACGAAATGAAAGGCGCCATGAGCTCGCCCACCAGCGCCTTGTGGCAGGAAACCACGAAAAAACTGTTTCCCACCACCACCTATCATTACAACTCCGGCGGCGATCCCGAACACATTCCGGATCTTTCCTACCAACAGCTCAAGGCGTTCTACGAAACCCATTACCACCCGTCCAACGCCGTGTTCATGACTTTCGGCGACATACCGGCGGTGGAGCATCAGGCGCGCTTCGACGACCGGGCGCTGAAGCATTTCGAGCGGCTGGACAAGGTTATCGAAGTGGCCGATGAGCAACGCTATTCCGAGCCACAAGCGTTCGAAGCGCGTTATGCGCTGGACGCGGCAGAGCAGGGCGACCGCACCCATATCGTCATGGCCTGGCTGCTGGGTCGCAGCATCGATACCCTGGAGAATCTGCGTTCGAACCTGATGACATCGGTGCTGCTGGACAACAGCGCCGCGCCGTTGCTGAATGCGCTGGAAACCAGCGACCTCGGCTCCGCCCCGTCGCCCCTGTGCGGGCTGGAAGACTCCAACCGCGAAATGGCCTTCATGGCCGGTCTCGAGGGCTCGAAGCCGGAAAACGCCGAGGCGCTGCAGAAGCTGGTGCTGGATGTGCTGCAACAGGTGGCGCAGGACGGCGTGCCGCAGGACCGCATCGACGCGGCGCTGCACCAGCTGGAACTGAACCAGCGTGAAATCAAGGGCGACCACTATCCCTACGGTCTGCAACTGATACTCAACGGCCTGTCGCCGGCCATTCATCGCGGCGATCCGGTGGCGGCGCTGAATCTGGATGCGGCGCTGGCGCAGTTGCGCGAGGAAGTGAAAGAGCCGCAGTTCATCCAGAACCTGGTCAAACGCAACCTGCTGGACAACGCGCACCGTATTCGCCTGGTGATGAAGCCGGATACCCATCTGGCGCAGGAGCGGGAGCAGAACGAAAAACAGCGTCTCGCCGCCATCAAGGCAGGCATGTCCGCAGCGGACAAGACAGCCACCGTCGAGCTGGCGGCAAAGCTGGCCGAGCGCCAGGCGCAGGAAGATGACCCGGGCATACTGCCGAAAGTCACCCTCGCCGATGTGCCGGCGGATATTCATGTGCCGCAAAGCGACCGCGCCAGGCTTGGCGCGGCCAGACTGACGCGCTATGGCCAGGGCACCAATGGACTGGCCTACCAGCAACTGATACTGGACTTGCCGTCTTTGGGCGATAACGAACTGAACGTGCTGCCGCAATACCTGAACATGGTGACCGAGCTGGGCGTGGGCGAGCGCGACTACCGCGAAACGCAGGCCTGGCAGGATGCCGTCAGCGGCGGCGTCAGCATCAGCACCCGTATCCGGCCGCACAAGTCTGACCCGCAAACCGTCATGGGCAAGACCATACTCTCCGGCAAGGCGCTGCTGCGCAATCACGAAGCCATGACCGATCTGCTCAGACAGACCCTGGAATCAGCGCGTTTTGACGAACACGAGCGCATTCGGGAACTGGTGGCGCAATCCCGTATTCGCAACGAGAACAGCGTCACCGGCCGCGGCCATATGCTGGCCATGCAGGCTGCCTCTGCCGGATTTTCCGGTCTGGCCGACATGAACCACCGTCTGCATGGACTGGAAGGCATACGCAGGCTCAAGGCGCTGGACGATAGCCTGAACGACAAGGCCCGCGTCCACGATCTGGCCGATGCCATGGCCGGCCTGCATGACAGGCTGCGCCGGAACAGCGGCGAATTCCTGCTCATTGCCGAGCAGGAAGCGCTGGATTCACTCACGGCCCAGATGGAAAAACACTGGTCGAACAGCCTGTCGGCCCCATCCGGCGACGCCTTTTCGCTGGCTGCCATCAGCGAGCAGCGCCAGCAATGCTGGATCACCAATACCCAGGTGAACTTCTGCGCCAGAGCTTACCCGGCTGTGCCCTCGTCGCACCCGGACGCGCCGGCGCTGGCTGTGCTGGGCGGTTTTCTGCGCAATGGCTTTCTGCATACCGCCATTCGCGAACAGGGCGGCGCCTACGGCGGAGGCGCGGTCTATGATGCCGACATCGCCGCGTTTCGTTTCTTCTCCTATCGCGATCCGCGGCTTGCGCAAACCCTGGCGGATTTCGACCGTGCGATCGACTGGCTGCAGAGTAACAAACACGACCCGCAGGCGCTGGAAGAAGCCATACTCGGTGTCATCAGCGGCATCGACAAACCCGGCTCACCCGCCGGTGAAGCGCGCAAGGCCTATTTCAGCGATCTGTTTGGCCGTGATGCCGAATTCCGTCGCCAGTACCGCCGCAGCATCCTTGACGTGACGCTGGAGGATCTGAAACGGGTGGGAGAAACATGGCTGAAGCCGGAAAATGCTTCCACGGCGGTGATTACCCATGCGGGGAATCAGGACATTGCAGAAAAGTCAGGGCTGGAAATTACCCAGCTTTAGAGATTTATCAGGGGATGGGGTGAGAGATTTCTCGACGCATTACGCCGCCGAAAGCTCCAGCTTTGTCACCCTGTCAAGGTCAACCGTATTGCGCGCGTGCCACAGATTGTACTGATCCTGCATTGCCAGCCAGCTTTCAGGCGTGCGCCCCAGGGCTTTTGACAGGCGCAAAGCCATTTCCGGCGAAATACTACTGTGGCCGTTCAGTATGCGATTCAGCGTCGAAGGCGACACGCTCAGACTTGCCGCGACCTTGCGGACGCTCAGTTGGTGCGGCGTCATGTAGATTTCCCGAATAAATTCACCGGGATGGGGTGGGTCGAACATGGGCATCAGTGATAATCCTCGTAATTGACGACATAAACATCGCCTTCTTTGAACTCGAACGTTATTCGCCAGTTCCCGTTGACGGTAATAGACCACAATCCCTTCATCTCGCCTTTCAGCGGATGTAGCCGAAAACCTGAAATATCCAGATCATTAACACAGGTGGCGGTATCCAGCGCAATCAATTGCAATCGTAATCTCTTTTTGTGGGACGCCTGAATGCCTGAAGCGTTACCCGTTTCGTAAA
>JALXFQ010000329.1:600-1637 GCA_027067235.1 Gammaproteobacteria bacterium | reverse complement strand
GGTTTAAGCGATCGGGATTTCGATACCTTGTTCACCACCCACAAGCCGATTGTTTTCGCCTTTCATGGCTATCCCTGGCTGATTCACCGGCTAACCTACCGCCGAAACAATCATCAGGGATTGCACGTACGTGGTTATAAGGAAGAAGGAACCACGACGACCCCGTTTGACATGACAGTGCTCAATGAACTGGATCGCTTTCACCTGGTCCGCGACGTAATCGACCGTGTCGACGGCCTGGGTTCCAGCGGCACTTACCTGAAACAGCAGATGCGCGACAAACTGATCGAACACCGACAATATATTACCGAACACGGTGAAGATATGCCGGAGATTCGAAACTGGTCCTGGCAGTAAATCCAGAAGGAGAAACCCCATGCATTATCTAGCAGAACTTGAAACCACCATCCACGATATGGTGCAAAAAGGTCGTGGCATACTTGCAGCCGATGAAAGCCTCCCCACTATCGCCAAGCGCTTTAAAACCATTGGTGTAGAATCTACCGAGGAGAACCGGCGCGCTTGGCGCGCCCTGCTGGTTACCACGCCGGGGTTAGGCGAATACATCAGCAACATTATCTTGTTCGAGGAAACGCTGGGCCACAAAACTGACACTGGACAATGCATCACGAAGGCAGCTGAAATGCAACAGATTGTCCCCGGTATCAAAGTCGACAAAGGGAAGATTCCATTGGCTCTGTCACCGGGTGACCTGATCACTCAAGGCCTGGATAATCTGGCCGATCGTTTGCAAACCTACAAGCCACTGGGCGCGCGATTCGCGAAATGGCGCGAAGTCTACCAAATCGATCGACAACACCCGACTCGGCACGGTATCGAAGCCAACGCTGAAGTGCTGGCGCGGTACGCCGCAGTTTGTCAGGCCGAAGGACTGGTGCCGATCGTCGAGCCGGAGGTGCTGATGGACGGTGATCACGACATTGGGCGCCATGCTGAGGTTACCGAAGCGGTACTGCATGCCGTGTTTCACGCACTTAACCGACACCGGATCGTGCTCGAACTCATGATCCTGAAAC
>JALXFQ010000329.1:0-590 GCA_027067235.1 Gammaproteobacteria bacterium | reverse complement strand
ACCGGAAGAAGTCGCTGCCTCAACGCTCAAGATCTTGAAGCATACCGTACCGGCAGCCGTGCCCAGCATTAATTTTCTGTCCGGCGGTCAGAGTCCCGAGGAAGCCACTATCAATCTCAATGCGATTAATCAGCTGGGTATCGGTACGCCCTGGCAATTGAGTATTTCCTATGGCCGCGCGTTGCAGGAAACGGCACTGCAAGTCTGGAGGGGGAAGGCAGAAAATTCGACCGCTGCGCAACACGCTTTACTTAAACGCGCGCGCCTCAACCATCTGGCCATGCTGGGTGAATACCGTCCGACTTTGGAAAACGAATAACAATATTAGCAACAGAAACAGGTTGACAAAAAAACGACAACGGTAACCGGAGGGGGTCGAAGCCCGGTGTGAGCGACATCAATCACATTCACACTGTTGGTACATGAAAGTAACGATCGAGTAAACTATGGAACACACGTAAATACGCTGGCGGGTCAAAGACTCATGTGTATACCTCTATACCTTGTGGAGGTTTGGCGATCCCTTCCGGGAGACGCCGTGAACCCTTCCCTGAGAGCTCGACAGCAGCGTCCTTACTGCCAACATCCCC
>JALXFQ010000328.1 GCA_027067235.1 Gammaproteobacteria bacterium | reverse complement strand
CGATGAGGTGATCATCTTCAAACACGATATCCAGCGCCATGTCTTCAGGCTCTGGCCGGGCAGCTTCAGGAGGAGGAACAATTACCTCATAACGCTGGCCGGCAGTGACTTTGCGGGAAGGGTCGCGCACCGGCCGCGCCTCGGCGGTATTATCGCTGCTTTTTGAAAGGCGCAGAACCTGACCGTCACGAATCAAAGCCTGCAATCGGCTGCGGCTTAAATCTTTCAGCCGGCCGGCAAGAAAACGGTCCAGCCGCTGACTGCCTTCGGTATCGCCAACAACCGCTACACCTTCGGGCAACGGGTCAATATCATCGGATTTCTCGCTCATCGTGCTGCTTTGCCCGAAGTGGTACGGTTTCACAAGACTGAATCGGGGCCCGCGATGTCCGTTACAGGGCACTTGCATCACGGGCACAGGCGCGTTATTGCGGCAAATCCGGGATATGCTCTGGAATATCAACAGGCTCTGAATTGCCGAGCTGGACGAATGAAAGGAAACGGCGCGTGAACCCATCGCAGCAGCAGTCAGACAATCACGATCCGCAGGAGGACGGCCAGTGGACCGAGCCCCAGCTGCGCTTCATGAAGCGGGCGATTGCCGTTATGAGCACCATCCTGATTGCCGGGTTCATGCTGCTGATCTGGCGGATCATGAATCTGACCAGCACCACCGGGCCATCGCCAGCGTCCACAAATGCTGCCCTGATCGGTTCGCCCGCCGGTCCTCTGACGCTTAAATCCCAGATTGAACTTTTGCTGCCGGGTGCCGCCCGTGTGGACCGGCTGTCCTTGTCCGGGCGGCTTCTGGCCGTACAGTATGTGGCGACGACCGGCAGCGGCATTGCCATAATCGATCTGGTGGCGGGCAAAGTCGTCAGCCGTATTAAAATTAAAAACTGAATCCGTCCCGCCTCGCATTGCCACTTGATCGCAAGAAGGGCCTGACCTATATCTTGGATTGCAAATAACCGCATCTGTCCCGTTCGTCTAGCGGTTAGGACGCTGGCCTCTCACGCCGGAAACAGGGGTTCGATTCCCCTACGGGGCACCACTTTCTGTCTCACGCGCCAAGGGCGCTCCGACGGGGCGGGCTGTTCGCCCGACGATGCAGTCGCATCGCTTGGTGCATTCGATGACTAGCCCTCAAGGCGCACCAATTTCTGTCTCACGCGCCAAGGGCGCTCCGACGGGGCGGGCCTCTCGCCCACAGCCACGTCGGTTGATCAACATCCGGTAGGCATTAGTTCAATAACTGACGGGGTAGCCACAGGGCGATTTCAGGGAACGCCATAACCAGCGACAGACCGATCAGCTGCAGAATAACGAATGGTATTATGCCGACATAGATCTGCTGAATCTTAATCGATGGCGGGGCAACGGCCTTCATATAGAACAGCGCAAAGCCAAATGGCGGTGTCAGGAATGATGTTTGCAGATTGACCGCCAGCAGGATCGCAAACCAGTAGACCATCTCGTTCTGCGCCACATGCGAGCCAAAATCCAGCAGCTCGATAATCGGTGAAAATACAGGCAGCACGATCAGCGTGATTTCAATCCAGTCGAAGAAAAAGCCGAGAAAAAATACAATTCCCATCAGCAGGAACAGCAGTCCCCAGGATCCCAGTCCCATGGATTCCACC
>JALXFQ010000327.1 GCA_027067235.1 Gammaproteobacteria bacterium | reverse complement strand
CCCATGTTTTTCATGGCGCGGGCGGTGCCGCCGATATTGCCGGGGTGTGAGGTATTTACCAGTACGATGCGAATATTTTCCAGCATTGTGCTTTCTGAATGGCGTTTGCCCTTTGTCGTTTTTGCCGCGCGCTATACAATGCGTCTCCCTTCAAGAGCGAGCTGATTTTTCATGCATCCTTATGTCAACACCGCCATCAAGGCGGCGCGCGAAGCGGGTAGCATTATTGTACGTTACGTTGACCGCCTGGACACCTTGTCTATCGAAAGAAAATCACGCAATGATTTTGTCAGCGAGGTGGATCGCGCGGCGGAAGCGGCCATCATCGAAACCCTGAGCAAGGCCTACCCCGACCACGACATACTGGCCGAGGAAAGCGGCCTGCACAAAGCCGGCGGCGACTACCAGTGGATTGTCGACCCGCTGGACGGCACCACCAACTACCTGCACGGCTACCCCAATTTTGCCGTATCCATCGCCTGCTTTTACAGGGGCAAGCCGGAACACGCGGTGATTTTTGACCCCATGCGCGACGAGCTGTTTTTCGCCACCCGCGGCCAGGGCGCGCAAATGAACAACCACCGCATCCGCGTCAGCGGCATGAAATCGCTGAACGACTCCCTGCTGGTCACGGGCTTTCCGTTCCGTGACGACCAGAACGTGGAGGAATGGATCGATGCATTCCGGCTGCTGCAACCAAAAACGTCCGGCATTCGCCGCCCTGGCTCCGCCGCCATTGATCTGGCGCATGTGGCCTGCGGTCGTTTCGAGGCCTTTTTCGAACTGGGGCTGAAACCCTGGGACATCGCCGCAGGCGTTCTGCTGGTACAGGAAGCCGGCGGCATCGTCAGCGACTGGGCAGGCGAGCAGGATTTCATGCAAAGCGGCAATATCATAGCCGGCGGGCCGGCCATACAGGAACAGGTCGCCACCCTGCTGAAAACGGTGAAACTGTCATAAACTGATGTCGTCAGCGGAGAACAAATTCAAGGGGCATACACCCATGATGCGCCAGTACCTGACGACCAAGGCGCAGCACCCCGACATGCTGCTGTTTTACCGCATGGGCGATTTTTACGAGCTGTTTTACGACGACGCCAGACGCGCCGCCGAATTGCTGGACATTACCCTCACCGCACGCGGACAGTCGGCGGGCGAGCCCATTCCCATGGCCGGCATTCCCTACCACGCGGCCGAACAGTATCTGGCCAAACTGGTGCGCAAGGGCGAGTCGGTCGCCATCTGCGAACAGATCGGCGACCCCAAAACCAGCAAGGGGCCGGTAAAACGCGAAGTGGTGCGTATCATCACCCCCGGTACACTGACCGAGGAATCCCTGCTGGAAGAACGTCAGGAAAACCTGCTGGCGGCGGTGTATCCACACAACGGCAAATTCGGCCTCGCAAGCCTGGAGATTTCCAGCGGGCGTTTCAGCGCCGCCGAGATAGCCGACCTGGAACATCTGAACACGGAACTGGCGCGTCTGCGCCCCGCCGAATTGCTGTACCCGGAAGATTTCGCGCCAACGCCGCAAATGGCCGCCAGCGCCGCGCAACCGCTGGCCCCGTGGTTTTTTGATGGCGACACCACCCGCGAGCAACTGCAACGCCAGTTCGGCGTGCAGGATCTGGGCGTATTCGGCTGCCACCGGGACAGCCCGGCGCTGACAGCCGCGGGTTGTCTGTTGCAATATGCCCGCGAGACCCACCGCACCGCCCTGCCCCATATTCAGGATTTGCGGGTACAGGCGCAAGACAACGCACTGCTCATCGACGCCGCATCGCGACGCAATCTGGAAATCGAAATCAACCTGTCCGGCGGCACGGAAAACACCCTGCTGAAACTGCTGGATCGCTGCGCCAGCCCCATGGGCGCGCGACTGCTGCGGCGCTGGCTGAACAAACCACTGCGCAACCGCCGGCAGATTCAACAACGCCTGAACGCTGTCGCCGCCTTGCTGGCGCAAGCCGACGGGTCGGAGCTGAAATCCCTGCTGCGCCAGATTGGCGACATGGAACGCATACTGGGACGCATCGGCCTGCGCAGCGCCCGCCCGCGCGACCTGTCGCGGCTGCGTGACGCGCTGGCGATATTGCCGACACTGAAAAGCACGCTGGCAAAACTCGATGACCCCTGGCTGACGGAAATCAACGCCGCCATCGGCGAGCATCCGCAAACCGCCGATCTGCTGCGCCGTGCGCTGGTGGAGGAACCGCCGGTACTGATCCGCGACGGCGGCGTCATTCACCCCGATTTCGACGCCGAACTGAAAGAGCTGAAGCAACTGTCGGAACACGCCGGTGACATGTTGATTCAACTGGAAGAACGCGAGAAGGCGCGCACCGGCTTTAGCGGCCTGAAGGTGAAATACAACCGCGTACACGGCTATTACATCGAATTGAGCCGCGTACATGCGGACCAGGTTCCGAACGATTACATGCGCCGCCAGACCCTGAAAAATGTCGAGCGCTATACCATTCCGGAACTGAAAGCGTTCGAGGACAAGGTGCTCAGCGCCCGGGAAAAAGCACTGGCCCGTGAAAAAATGCTCTACGAAAAGCTGCTGGACGCCTTGCAGCAAGACCTGGCGGCGCTGCAGACCAGCGCCAGCGCCCTTGCCCGCATGGATGTACTCAATAATTACGCTGAACGCGCCGACAGTCTGAACCTGTCGCCGCCACAACTGACCGACCAGGCCGGCATCCATATCAGCGGCGGACGTCATCTGATCGTCGAAACCAATCTGGATCAGCCATTTATCACCAACGACACGCAGCTCAGCGACGACATCCGCATGCAACTGATTACCGGTCCCAACATGGGCGGCAAATCCACCTACATGCGCCAGACCGCGCTGATTACGCTGATGGCGCACACCGGCTGCTTTGTGCCCGCCGACCACGCCATCATCGGCCCGGTGGATCGTATTTTCACGCGCATCGGCGCCTCGGATGATCTCGCCTCCGGGCGTTCCACTTTCATGGTCGAGATGACCGAGACGGCGTATATCCTGCGCAACGCCACGGAAAATTCGCTGGTGCTGATGGACGAAATCGGGCGCGGCACCAGCACCTTTGACGGTCTGTCGCTGGCCTGGGCCTGCGCCGAAAAACTGGCTGACATCGGCGCATTTACCCTATTCGCCACCCACTATTTTGAACTCACCACGCTGGCGGAAAAAATGCCCGCCATTGTCAACGTACATGTGGACGCGCGGGAACATAATGGCCGCATCGTGTTTCTGTATACGCTAAAGGAAGGACGCGCCAGCCAGAGCTACGGCCTGGAAGTAGCATCGCTGGCAGGCGTACCGGTGGATGTCATCGAGCGCGCCAGAAGCAAGCTGCTGGAACTGGAAAACCAGTCCATCGACAACCACCCCGCCAATCCGACGCAGATACCGCTGTTCGAAGCGCCCGCTGAATCCACCCAGCTATTGAAGATGCTGGACGACATCGAGCCGGATGATCTGTCGCCCAGAGAAGCGCTCAATGCCTTGTATCAACTGAAAAAACTGCTGCAAAAATAAACGAAGCTCTAACCAAATCAGGATGGACGCACGCTGGTTAAAAGCGCCCCGATCCGCCGCGAAGTTCGCCGCAACAGAACAACTCACGGCTCACTTCGCGACAAAAATCCGCCAGGAGCGGATTTTCGCTTCAGCCCCGAAGGGGTGAGGCGCATGGACGCGCCGAGCAGACCGGAACACTTTTTCGTCGGCAACTGCTCCATGCGTTGCTCTACCACCGACATCCCTGTCGGCGTCAGCCTGCGCCTCATCCGATTTAATCAGAGCTTCCTTGAAAAACCCCGACATCGCCGGGGCTTTGTGCTCTGAGGAAAAACGCTGAGCTATTTCGCGTCCAGCATCTTTTCCAGTTTCTTCGCCGGCACATAGCCGGGAATCACCTGTCCCCTGTCGGTTACGATCAGCGGCGTACCGCGCAAACCGACCTCTTCCGCCAGCGCCATGTGTTTCAGTATCGGCGTGTCGCAGGTTTTTTCCGGTATCGGCTTGCCCTCTTTTGCGGCGGTGATGGCTGCAGCGCGATCATCCGAGCACCACACCGAGGTCATGCGCTTGAAGGCGCTGGAATCAACCCCGGCCCTGGGATAGAACAGATAGCGCACTTCCACGCCGTCCTTGGTCAGTTCAGGCACCTGCTTGTGGAATTTGGCGCAATACGGGCAATCCACATCGGTAAATACGGCAACCCAGTGTTTGGGGTTCTTCGGGCCGATAATCAGTTCCTGATCGCGGGGAACCGCCTGCAGCTCTTTCAGTACCAGCTTGCCGCGCGCCTTTTCGGTCAGATTTTCCTTGCTGGCTGTATCCACCAGATTGCCGGAAAACATGTGTTTGCCATCGGCGGAAAAATACAGAACATTGGTGCCGAATACTGCCTGATAAACGCCTTTCACCGGTGACGGCGCTATGCTGTCGGCGGCAGCGCCGTGAAAATTTCTGGCAATGGCTTTTTCGATTCCGGCCATGTCGGCTTTCTGGTCGGCGTTCGCTATCGGCATGCTGGCGATCAAGGCGCCGAGCAGCAAGATTTTCTTCATCATGTTTACCCTGTGTTTACTGGTTATCTATCCAAAAAAGCGCGGCTTGTCCCTGCGCCAGACGCTGCTTTCATACTTTTCAGGTCAGGATCTGCAGCTGCCAAGTTGCTGCCTGTTTGCCAGGCAGCACCCGTGTCGACGGCAATGACCCCGTTTCCCGCTGGCTACGCTGATACTCCCAGCTGGCCATCAAACTGGAACACTTTCAGCCTGTAACAGCCGTCTCCGGAGCAACGCCCCCAGACCCGCCACGCCGGTCTGTTCCGGACCATGCCGCGCGGCGTGGCGCCCCTGAATTCAGCGTCCGAATAAATGACCAGCGGATCGTGCTTTTGTTCAATGCGCGAATCACTTGTCCCGAAATCAAAGCGCCCGGTTTGCCGGCCTGCCTGCGCCACTACCCTGCGCGCTTGCCGGGCATCAATTGCCGGTACTGCGTCAGCGGCAAGACGCCGCTTTGCCCACGCTCACGAAAAACCTGCGTAGGATAGTGTCTGGCCGAAACAAAGAAAAGTCCGCTGACAGATTTTTGCGGCAAAAATTGTCGGGGCTGAAACCCGCATCTGGCAGATAGTCTTGCAAGATGAGCCGCCTTTTGTAATTTGCTCTTTTTATTCCTTGAGTTATAATCCTGTCATAATAAAATACTTTAACACATCCTCAGGCAAAAACGCGGTTATGAAAACAACAAAGGGTATCGCTTTTGGCACTGTGATTGCGCTGGGCCTGGTCGTTCATCAGGCATCGGCAGACATTTATTATTACAAATCCACCAGCGGAGAGTCGCTGATCGCAAACCATCCGGTAACCACGCCGGGCATGGTGCTGCAAAAAATCAGAAAAATGTCCGCCTTCTCCGACAGCAGAAAAGGCACTCGCCGCAGCCGGACAGGCGGCAAACACGCGCCGCTGCGCCTGACCGCGCCCCGGGTAGCCAAGACCGCCTGGGACCGGGATATTCGCAAGGTTGCGCGCCAGTATGGTGTCGAACCGTCACTGGTGAAAGCCATCATGCACGCCGAATCCTATTTCAACCCGAAAGCGGTATCACGCACCGGCGCCCAGGGTCTGATGCAACTGATGCCGAAAACGGCGAAGCAATACGGTGTGCGCAACGCTTTCAACCCGGATCAGAACCTGAAAGGCGCCTTACGCTATCTGACATTCCTCAAGACACTTTTCCCGGACAAGCCGGAACTGGTCATCGCCGCCTACAACGCGGGCGAAAATGCCGTGTACAAATACAACGGCATACCGCCCTATAACGAAACGCAGCAATATGTCAGAAAGGTAGTCGCGCTGAAGCGTTTTTATGATCTGGTGCAGAGTCCCTGATAAACAGTAGTCTGCCGGATTGACAAGCATGTGCTGCCAGCCATCCGGATCAGCCGAGTACAAAAACCAGCCCCTGCAGGCACAGGGCCGCGAATACGCCGGCCAGCACATCATCAATCATGATGCCGAATCCGCCCTTCACTTTCTGGTCCAGGGTTTTGATGGGCCACGGTTTCCAGATATCGAACAGCCGGAACAATACAAAGCCGGCAAGCACCCAGACCCAGCCTTCGGGCGCCAGGAACATGGTGACCAGATAGCCGGTGAACTCGTCCCAGACTATGCCGCCGTGGTCTTCCACGCCGATGTCCCGGGAAGTTCTGCCGCACAGCCACACCCCCGCCAAAAAGAATATCAGCACCACCAGGGCGTAAACCGGCACTGGCAGATCGCTGATCAGCAAATAAATGGGAATGGCCGCCAGCGTGCCGAAAGTGCCGGGCGCGACGGGCGCCGCCCCCGAGCCAAAGCCGAAGGCCAGCCAGTGCACCGGATTCTTCCAGACCGACGCCGGTGTATTGGAGAAATCCAGCGCCATCAGAAGTGCCGGTAGCCACAGACCGGGGAGGCATACTCTGCGCCGTGTTCGCCGTCCAGACGCAGACCGGTGTCCTGCGTGGTCCAGCCAATAGCGCTGATCGTCAGTTTCATGTCAGCCGCCAGCGCCAGTATCTGCTGGTGATGGCCGGCCGGCGCGGTAAAACACAGCTCGTAATCATCGCCAAACGATAGCGCAAAATCGCGGTTTCCGCCATGCTCGAGATAGCGCTGATATGCCGGCGACAGCGGCAGCTTCCGCACGTCGATGACTGCGCCCACATCACTGGCCTGCAGCAAATGCCCGAGGTCCGACACCAGGCCGTCTGAAATGTCGATGGCGGCGCTGGCCCAGGGCAACAGAGCCGCACCCAGCGCCAGCCGCGGCTGCGGCCGCGCGAGACGGGAAAGCAGATAGTCATGATCTTCACTGCCGGGCACGTATTCTTTCTGCAGGCATTGCAGGCCCAGGGCCGCGTCGCCCAGACTGCCGGAAACATAGATCCGTTGTTCCGCCAGCGCGCCGGAACGGGTCAGCCAACCTGCACCTGATTCACCGATCAGCTGTACGCTGACGGTCAACGGCCCGCGGGTGGTGTCGCCGCCAACCAGGGCAATGCCCGTATCCGCCGCCAGAGCGCAAAAACCTTGCGAAAATCCTTGCAGCCAGTGGTCATTTTCCTGCGTCATGGTCAGCGCCAGCGTGGCCCATTTCGGGCTGGCGCCCATGGCGGCAAAGTCGCTGAGGTTGACGGCGAGAGATTTGTAACCGATATCGGCAGCATCAGCGCCAGCCGGAAAATGCACGCCTTCCACCAGTGTATCGGCGCAGACCACCAGCTTGCCGCTGGAAATGTCCACTATGGCGGCGTCATCACCAACGCCCAGCACCACGTCGGCGCGCCCGGTGCCACATTGCCTGAAATAACGCTCGATCAGGCTGAATTCGCTCACCGGCTCAGGCCCGCGCCGTTTCCGCTTTCCGGGTCTCGCGCGCCACCTTGTCCAGCACACCATTGATGAAGCGGTAACTCTGGTCGGAACCAAAAGTCTTGGACAGCTCGATGGCCTCGTCGATAACCACGCGCCAGGGGATTTCCCGGCGCTGCATCAGTTCCCAGGTGGCAATACGCAAGATGGCTTTTTCCACCGGATCCAGCGAATCCACGGCGCGCACGATATACGGTTTGAACTGGCTGTCTATCTCGTCCACGCGGGGTGGAATGTCGCTGATGATAGCGTCCAGATAGTCCTGCTCGGCCTCGCCCAGTTTCTCCGGAGAAGGTATGCTGGACAGTATTTCATGCGCGCCCTGCCCGGTCATGTCCCACTGATACAGCGCCTGTACGGCCACTTTGCGCGCTTTGTGGCGCTGGCCCTTCATCAGCCGGTAATTTGCTTGTAAACGTCGATCATTTCCACTGCGGTGATGGCCGCTTCCGCGCCCTTGTTGCCGGCTTTGGTGCCAGCGCGCTCGATGGCCTGTTCGATGCTGTCCACGGTGAGTACGCCGAAAATGACCGGAATGTCGGTTTCGATGTTCAGTTTCGCCAGACCATTGGCGCAGGTGCCGGCCACATAGTCGAAATGCGGCGTGGAGCCGCGTATCACCGCGCCCAGCGTAATAACGGCATCATATTTATTTGTCCCGGCCATGCGTTTTGCCGTGCCGGGTATTTCAAACGCGCCGGGGACTTTCACCACCTCGACTTTGCTCATGTCAGCGCCATGGCGCTTCAGGGCGTCCAGCGCGCCATCCAGCAGGCTTTCCACAATGAAGCCATTGAAGCGCCCCACCACGATGCCGTAGCTGGCGCCAGCGGCGGAAAAACCGCCTTCGATTGTCTTCACTTCTTTCATTTTTCAATCCTGTTGCGGATGGTCTATATATTCAGTCACTTCCAGCCCGAACCCGGCCAGGCCGTGCATAACCATGGGTTTGCTCATGACGCGTATTTTCTTCGCGCCCAGATCGGCCAGTATGCGCGAACCCTGCCCCACGGTGCGAAACTCGGGCATTTTCTCCTGCCAGTCTTCCTGCGCAGGGTCTTTGTTCTTTTTATACCGCGCCGTGACATTGTGCAAATCTTCCGGCGGCAGGGCATTCTGCAGCAGCACCACCACGCCCTTGCCGGCATGGGCAACCGCGCGCAGGGCAGCGCTTACCGACCAGTCGTCGCTGATCGCCACTTCGCGCAGTATATCGGAAACGCCGCGGTTCACATCCACCCGCACCAGTACCGGCTCGTCAGGCGTGATATCGCCCCTGACCAGCGCCACATGGGAGCTGTCATCCAGCCTGTCGCGATAAACCACGGCGCGAAATTCGCCAAAATGCGTATTCAGGGTATCTTCCGACTCGCGCACGATGCTGGATTCATGTTCCATGCGATAGCGGATCAGGTCTTCGATAGTGCCGATTTTCAGACCGTGCTGTTTGGCGAACTTGACCAGATCCGGCGCACGCGCCATGGTGCCGTCTTCTTTCAGTATTTCGCAAATGACGCTGGCTGGCTCGAGACCGGCCAGACGCGACAGATCGACACCGGCCTCGGTATGACCCGCGCGACTGAGGACGCCTCCCGGCTGCGCCATCAGCGGGAAAACATGGCCCGGCATGACGATATCATCGGGTCCGGCGTGGGGTTTGACCGCCGCCAGCACCGTTTTGGCGCGATCCGCGGCGGAAATACCGGTGGTCACGCCCTGCGCCGCCTCGATGGAGACCGTAAAATTGGTGGAAAACGGCGTATCGTTCTTGTCCACCATGAGTGGCAGCTTGAGCTGTTCGCAGCGCTCGCGCGACAGCGGCAGGCATACCAGCCCGCGCGCGTGCCTGACCATGAAATTGATCGCTTCCGGCGTCACCTTCTCCGCCGCCATCACCAGATCGCCTTCGTTTTCACGATCCTCGTCGTCCATCAGCACCACCATGCGGCCGGCGCGTATGTCCCTGATCAGATCTTCCGCCTTGTCCAGATTCACCCGGCAAACCCCGTCCGTTGTAATAATTCCAGATCAATACTGCCGTCAGCGTCTTTGTCACCGCGCAGCAGTTTTTCAAGATAGCGCGCAATGATGTCCACTTCCAGGTTCACCCGGTCGCCCGCCTGCAGCGATCCCAGCATGGTTTCCTGCAGGGTGTGCGGCACGATATTGACCGTGAAGCGGTTACCCTCGCTGCGATTCACCGTCAGGCTGACGCCGTTGATACAGATGGAGCCCTTGCCCGCCACATAGCGCGTCAGCTCGGCAGGCATTACAAACACAAATTTTTCCGAGCGCCCGGCGGCTTTTCTCGACTCTACCGAACCGACGCCATCCACGTGACCGGACACCAGATGACCACCGAGACGATCCTGCACCCGCAGTGCCGGCTCCAGATTCACCGGGTCGCCTGTTTTCAGGTCACCAAACGTCGTCACGGACAGGGTTTCCCTGGACACATCCGCCGAAAACGCTGCGGCGCCGTATTCCAGCGCTGTCAGACAAACGCCGTTGACGGCAATGCTGTCGCCCGGCTGATATTCGCTGATATCCAGCTTGCCGGTGGAAAAAACCATGCGCATGTCGCCGCCGCGATCATCCAGGCGCTTCACGCTGCCCACGCTTTGTATGATTCCTGTAAACATCAGTTCTTCACCCTGGCCATGAGCCTGACATCCGGCCCGATACGCCGCAGATCTGACCATTCCAGCCCGATTTTCTGTGCCAGATCATCCAGCGGCGGCAGCTTGAACATGCCGCGCGATGTATCACCCAGTACCGCGGGTGCCAGATAAATCAGCAATTCGTCCACCAGTCCGGCCTCCAGCAGGGCGCCGTGCAGGGTTGCGCCGGTTTCCACGAATACTTCGTTTACGCCCCGGGTCACCAGGTAATCCATCAGGCCAGCCAGACTGACGCGGCCCTTCTCCGACTTGATCCGGACCACCTGCGCGCCGGCCCGGCGCAAAGCGTCTTCTGCGCCGGTATCGTCGGATACGGTGACAACCAGCACTTCGCCATCCGTCCGCAACAGTCTGGCGTCCGGCGGCGTGCTCAGGTGGCTGTCCACAATCACGCGCAACGGTTGCCGCTCCACGCCTTCCAGCCTGACGTTCAGGGACGGATCATCGGCCAGTACGGTACCGACGCCGGAAACGATCGCCGAACTGCGGGCGCGCCAGTGCTGTACATCCTGGCGCGACTGGCGCGAGGTAATCCATTGACTGTCGCCATTGGCCAGAGCCGTGCGCCCGTCGACGCTGGCCCCCACCTTGGCCCGCACCCACGGCCGCTTTTCCCGCATGCGCGTGACGAAACCGATATTCAGGCGTTCTGCTTCGGCTGCGAGTAACCCCACATCGGTCTGGATACCGGCTTTTTCCAGCAGGGCGACACCTTTCGAATCCACCAGCGGATTCGGGTCCTGCAGGGCAATCACTACCCGGGCCACCTGCGCGTTGACCAGCCCATGCACACAGGGCGGCGTACGCCCTTCGTGAGCACAGGGCTCCAGGGTAACATAGACAGTCGCGCCCCTGGCCTGATCGCCGGCCTGCGCCAGCGCCATGACTTCAGCATGGGGCCCGCCGGCTTTTTCATGCCAGCCTTCGCCCACCACTTTGCCGTTGCGCACAATGACGCAGCCCACTCTGGGGTTGGGGTCGGTGGAATACAAGCCCTTGCGCGCCAACTCCAGAGCGCGCGCCATATAACGGACGTCAGCAGCGGTGTAGTCCATGATTCAGGCCATCCTTCAGTCGTCGGCGCCGGATTTGGCGCGCAGGCGCTCCAGCTCCTCGGTAAAAGCGTCCAGATCCTGAAAGCGGCGATAAACCGAGGCAAAACGCACATAGGCCACTTCGTCCAGCTCCTGCAGTTCTTCCATCACCCAGTCACCCAGACGAGTGCTGGGCACCTCGCGCTCGCCGCTGGCGGACAACTTGTGGCGAATGCGGTGTATAGCCGCCTCGACCTGATCAGCCTCCACCGGACGCTTTTCCAGCGCCCGCATCATGCCGGCGCGCAATTTGGCCTCGTCGAAGGCTTCGCGGCGCTGATCCGACTTCAAAATTTGCGGCAACGCCAGCTCTGCTTTCTCAAAAGTGGTAAAGCGTTCACCGCAGGTCTGGCATTCGCGCCGGCGGCGCACGGAAGCACCGCCGTCAGCATCGCGGGAATCAACAACCTTCGTGTCTTCGCCTTTACAGAATGGACAGCGCATTTTATTGAGGCTGGAGGCCGGAGGCTGAAGGCTGGAGGGGCGCCAGACGAACAGACCCTCGAAAAACACTGTGTTTCAACAGCCCGCTAATGCCTTTGGTGTCAACGATGCGCATGCCTTGTGCAATCATCTGTCAGCTCAGGCCGTGCCTTTGGCGCCTTTTTCGTACACCGGGAAGCGCTCACACAGGGCCAGCGCTTTGGCCTTGACCTCGGCGCGCACCGATTCGTCATCCATGTTGTCGAGTATGTCGCAAATCCAGTTGGCCAGATCCGTGACTTCCCTGACACCGAAACCACGCGTAGTGGCGGCCGGCGTGCCAATGCGCAGGCCGGAGGTGACGAACGGCGAGCGCGGATCATTGGGCACGGCGTTCTTGTTCACGGTGATATTGCCGTCACCCAGCGCCGCTTCCGCATCCTTGCCGGTAATGTCCTTGTCCACCAGATCCACCAGGAACAAATGATTGTCGGTGCCGCCGGAGACTATATGGTAACCACGTTCGATCATGGTTCCCGCCATGGCTCTGGCGTTGTCCACCACCTGCTGCTGATAGGTTCTGAAATCGTCCTGCAGCGCCTCTTTGAAGGCCACCGCCTTGGCCGCTATCACGTGCATCAGCGGGCCGCCCTGGGTACCGGGGAAAACCAGTGAATTGAGTTTTTTCTGAATGTCGGCGTTTTCTTTAGCCAGAATGATGCCGCCGCGCGGGCCACGCAGTGTTTTGTGGGTGGTGGAAGTGGTCACGTCAGCGATCTGCACCGGGCTGGGATAAACACCCGCCGCCACCAGACCGGCCACATGCGCCATATCCACGAACAGATAGGCGCCAACCTTGTCGGCAAAGTCGCGAAAACGCTGCCAGTCCACCACGCGCGAATAGGCGGAAAACCCGGCCACAATCATTTTGGGCTGATGCTCCTCAGCCAGCGCTTCCACTTGCGTATAATCAATTTCGCCAGTGGCTTCGTCCAGACCATACTGGTGGGCATCAAAAATCTTGCCGGAAAAATTCACCTTGGCGCCATGGGTCAGATGTCCGCCATGCGCCAGACTCATGCCCAGAATCGCGTCGCCCGGCTGCAGCAGGGCCATATACACCGCTGCGTTGGCCTGCGAACCGGAATGCGGCTGCACGTTGGCGTAATCCGCGCCGAACAACTGTTTGACGCGATCAATGGCCAGTTGCTCGGCCACGTCGACGTATTCACAGCCGCCATAATAGCGCTTGCCGGGATAGCCCTCGGCATATTTGTTGGTCAGTACCGAACCCTGCGCTTCCATGACCCGCGGGCTGGCGTAGTTCTCGGAGGCAATCAGCTCGATATGCTGTTCCTGACGTTTGTTCTCATCGGTAATCGCCTGCCACAATTCCGGATCGTAGTCGGCTATGGTCATGTCTTTGCTAAACATCGTCAGCTTTCTCCGCAGTTAAAATTCTTCGACGACAGGTTTGTCCCGATCGTCGTTTTCTTTCTTCACAGCCATCAGATCGGCCTTGGTCAGGCCCAGCATCAACACTATCGGGCTGGCCACGAAAATGGATGAATAGGTACCCACCACCACACCGATAATCAGCGCAAAGGAAAAGCCGCGTATGCTCTCGCCACCCACCAGGAACAGCGCCAGCAGCACCAGCAAGGTGGTAAACGAGGTCAGGATGGTGCGCGACAGGGTCTGATTGATGGATATGTTCATGATTTCAGCCGGCTCGCCCTTGCGCAGCTTGCGGAAATTCTCCCGGATGCGGTCGAACACCACGATGGTATCGTTCAGCGAATAACCGATAACCGCCAGCACCGCCGCCAGCACCGGCAGCGAGAACTCCATGCCGAGAATGGAAAACACGCCCACGGTAATCAGCACATCATGGAACAGCGCCGCCACCGAACCCACGGCAAAGCGCCATTCGAAGCGCCAGGCCACGTACAGCATGATCATGCCCAGCGTATACAGTATCGCCAGCCCGCCTTTCTCGGTCAGCTCTTTGCCCACCTGCGGGCCGACAAACTCGACCCGCCGCAGCTGCACGTGACAGGGAACGGTCTGGTCACCCTTGCTGCACAACTGAACCTTGTCCGGGCCCGCGCGGACATAAACCTCTTGCTGCGCGGAACGCAATTTGGCCAGAAGCTGGTTACTCAGTTCTGCGCTGTTGGCCGATTCGTTCATGGGCAGACGAATCATCACATCTGACGAGGTGCCAAAATGCTGAACAATGGCATTGTCAAATTGCGTACCGGCCAGGATGCTTCGAATATCGTTGATATCCACTGGTTCGGCATAATGCACTTCCACCAGCGTGCCGCCGGTAAAATCGATACCCAGATTCAGCCCGCGCACGAACAGCGAAGCAATACCGGCCAGAATGGCCAGAGTCGACAGAGCCAGCGCAATCTTGCGCATGCCCATGAAATCAATATGTGTGTTGTTCTTGAAAATTTTCATCTGTCAGCCTCGGCAGGATATCGGCTATATGGGCAGTTTTTTCAGACGCCGGCCGCCCAGCCACAGATTGACAATGGCGCGGGTGACAAAAATGGCGGTGAACATGGAAGTGATAATGCCGATACTGAGGGTGATGGCAAAGCCCTTGATCGGGCCGGTGCCGAAATTAAACAGTACGATGGCGGCAATCAGCGTAGTCACGTTGGCGTCGACAATAGTCGTCAAGGCGCGATCATAGCCCGCGTGGATACTCGCCTGTGGCGTATTGCCATTGGCCAGCTCCTCGCGGATACGTTCATAAATCAATACGTTGGCGTCCACCGCCATGCCCACGGTGAGCACGATACCGGCAATACCCGGCAAGGTCAGCGTCGCCTGAAACAGCGACAGCACCGCCACCAGCAGAACCAGGTTCAGTATCAGCGCCACATCAGCCACCAGGCCGAAGCCCCTGTAAATAATGACCATGAAAATCAGCACCAGCGCCATGCCGATCATCACGGCGCGGAAACCCTGGTTGATATTATCCTGACCCAGGCTGGGGCCGATAGTGCGTTCTTCGATGATGTCCACGGGCGCGGCCAGCGCGCCGGCGCGCAACAGCAGCGACAGATCGCGCGCCTCTTCCACGCTGTCCAGCCCCTGTATCTGGAAGCGTTTGCCCAGTTGATCGAGGATGGTCGGCG
>JALXFQ010000326.1 GCA_027067235.1 Gammaproteobacteria bacterium | reverse complement strand
CTGATGGTGGGCGGCCACTATACCTATGCGGAAGTGCCGCTGTTCGACTGGATCAGGGATGCCCTGCATCAGAGCCGCAACAATTACGACAAGCTGGGCCATTTCATGCAGGGTTTCGAGCCGGCCATCCTCGCCCGCGAAATACTGATTCGCAAGCGGGTGGTCAAACGCGGCGGCTGGCTGGTATTCATCGTCATCAGCATATGCCTGGCCTTCAGCGCTTTCTACGAACTGGTCGAATGGTGGGTGGCGGTTTTGTCCGGCGACTCCGCCACGGCTTTCCTCGGCACCCAGGGCTATGTCTGGGATACCCAGTCCGACATGATGTATGCCCTGCTCGGCGCCATAGTCGCTCTTGCCAGTCTCGGCCGCCTGCATGACGAACAGCTGGAAAAACTGATCGGTCCGCCGCCGCAAGGCCAGACAGCCGGCGCTGACACCGGTGCGAGGGGTCAGCCATGAAGCTGGCGGCGATCGCACGGGTCATGCTGTTGTCGCTGGCTGTGCTTGGCGGCTGTGCGACCATGGATGCCCGCTATGAGCTGAATCAGCCGCTCAACCCGGCCGCTAAAAAACCGCCCGAGCCAGCGGAAAAACTGCCGCAGCGATCGGACAAGACCCTGTTTCTGATGAGTTTCTCCGGCGGCGGTACGCGCGCGGCGGCGCTGTCCTACGGCGTGCTGAAAGAACTCAGAAACACCCGTGCCCACATCGGCCGCAATGGCGCCGAGCGGCGCCTGCTGGATGAGGTGGACTATATCTCCTCGGTGTCCGGCGGCAGCTTTACCGCGGCTTACTACGGCCTGTTCGGCGATGCCATTTTTGATGATTTCGAAAAAGTTTTTCTGCGCAAGGACATCGAACATGGCCTCACTTCCTGGCTGGTCAGCGTGGATATGGTCAAGCGCCTGTTGTCACCGCTGTATGGTCGTTCTGACGGCGTGGCGGATTATTATCACCGCTTTGTCTTCAGGAAAAAACATCTGGATGAGCTGATCGACAAGAATGGCCCCTATGTGGAAATCAATGCGGCGGATTTTGGCCGCGGCACGCGCTTCGGCTTTTCCGCCGCCCGGCTCAACCTGATCTGCACCGACCCCGCGTCCATCACCGTGGCGCGGGCGGTGGCGGCGTCTTCTTCCGTGCCGGTCGTATTCAGCCCGATTACCTTGCGCAATTATGCCGACCAGTGCCCGCACACCGTGCCGGACTGGGTGAATGAAGCGCTCAAGCAGAAGCACAGCAACGCGCGGCGTTACCGCGAGGCGGTCATGTACATGTCCTACATGCATCCCGGCAAGCGCCAGTATATCCATTTGCTCGACGGCGGGCTGGTGGACAATCTGGGTGTGCGTGCATCCATCGCCCGCAGCATCCGCGCCGGCTCGCTGGAGCAATCGCTCAACGTGCGCGGCAAGAACAGCACCGACCGCATCATTTTCATCGTGGTGGATGCGGCCACCAAATCAGCGGCCAAATGGGACGAATTTCCAGGCGAACCGCCTACGGAAGTGGTGGTTTCCAACGCCACATCCATGCCGCTGGAACAGATCAATTTCGAGACTCTCGAACTGCTGCGTTCGCAAATGCAGGCCTGGAAAGACCGGGACAGCAATCGCGATTTCCATGTCATCTACCTCAGCTTTGATGAACTGGAGAAAGCCGAGCGGGAGGCCATGCAGGATATACCCACCAGCTTTGCGCTGGAAACAGAGCAGGTGGACAAACTGATCGAGGTGGGCGGCCGGCTGTTGCGCAACCATCCGGAATATCAGCGCTGGCTGAGGGCGGTACAATAAAGGGGCGGAAAATGTTACAGACAGATGTGGTGGTTATCGGCGCCGGACCAGCCGGCTCCGTGGCGGCGGCGGGACTGAGAAATCAGGGTTTTGACGTGCTGATGCTGGAAAAGACGCAGTTTCCGCGCTTTGTAATCGGCGAATCTCTGCTGCCGCGCACTAATGAAATTTTGTCGAAAGCGGGCATGCTGGAAGATGCCGAGGCAGCCGGGTTTATCGTCAAGCATGGCGCGGTATTTTTGCAGGGCGAAGACCGCGTGCAATTCAATTTCCGCGAAACTTCGGCCGCTGGCTGGGGTCACAGCTGGCAGGTGCCGCGCGAGGACTTCGATACCGTGCTGGCAAAGTCCGCCGCCGGCAAGGGTGCGGACGTGCGCTTCCAGCATGACGTAACCGACGTGGCGTTTGATGATGACGGCGTGACGGTCAGTTTTACCGACCTCGACAGCGGCGAGCAGCATCAGGTGCGCGCGAAATTTGTCATTGATGGCAGCGGCTATGGCAGGGTGCTGGCGCGGTTGCTGGATCTGGATGAAACCTCCGACCTGAAATACCGCATGGCCCTGTTCAACCACGTCACCGGCGACAAACGCCCGGCCGGCGATGACGAAGGCTATATCTGGATCGTCACGCTGGAACAGGGCGGCTGGATCTGGGTGATACCGTTTTCCAACGGCAAGACTTCCGTGGGCGTGGTGGCCGACCCGGCAGTTTTTGAAGCGGAGCAGGGTTCGGATGCAGAAATACTGCGCAAGCTGTTGTTGCAGGAGCCGTCACTGAAAACGCGTCTGGCCGACATGCAGTTTGTCTGGGACAAGCCGCGCCGTCTGGAAGGTTATTCCAAGGGCATCAGGCAGCTTTATGGTGATCGTTACATACTCACCGGCAATGCGTCTGAATTCCTCGACCCGGTGTTTTCGTCGGGCGTGACCGTGGCGGTGGAGTCCGCCTGGCGCGCGCAGGAGGTCGTCGGTCGTTATCTGCGCGGTGAGGCGGTGGATTTCGAGAAAGACTATGCTGAATATGTCATGTCTGGCGTGGATGCGTTTCGCGCCTATGTAAAAAGCTGGTATGCAGGTGACTTGCAGAAAATCTTTCTCACCAACACCCGCGCCGAGAGTATCAAGAAAAAAATCTGTTCGGTGCTGGCGGGTTACGCCTGGGATGAAACCAATCCCTTCGCCATGTATGCCGACCAGTCACTGAAATCCATGGCCGAAATGGTCAGCAACGGAGTATCTGAATAACGATGAGAAAATGGTACTGGGCTGCATTTGCTGTTTGTCTCGCCATGATGGGTGTGGCGTTTTATTTTCAGTTCGTCAGGGAGCTGGAACCCTGCCCGCTGTGCATTTTCCAGCGTATTACGGTGATCGCCTTTGGCCTGGTGTTTTTACTGGCCGCCCTGCACAACCCGAAAGGCTTCGGCCGCCGTGTTTATGGTCTGCTCGGCACCGCGGTGGCGCTCACCGGCATCGGCATAGCCGGTCGCCACCTGTGGCTGCAACATCTGCCCGAAGACCAGCGCCCGGCTTGCGGCGCCGGGCTGGATTACATGCTCGATATCATGCCGCTGAACAAGGTCATCCATGAAGTCTTCACCGGCAGCGGCGAATGCGGCGAAGTGGTCTGGCGCTTCCTCGGCCTCAGCATCCCCGGCTGGACCCTGATCGCCTTCGTCGGCTTCCTGCTGTTTTCGTTGTGGGTGCTGTTCGGCAGAACCGCTCGTTGATTCTATTGCAACACGTTAAAAGGATTTGACCATGAAAAAAAACCTGCTGGCAGTATCCATGATGATGGCTTGCACTGCCGCCAAAGCAGTATCGCTGGGGGCTACGGCTGGCGATTCCAGTCTGTTTTACGGTGGCGGCCTGGGTCTTGGCCTTGGCAACGACTACAGTTTTGTCGAAGTGGCGCCCATGATTGGCGTCCACCTGACGCCAAAAGTTTCCACCGGCGTCAGTGTCATGTACCGCCACGCCACCGACAAGCGTGGCGCGGTGGATTACAATGCCGATGACTATGGCGCCACCCTGTTTGGCCGCTACCGCCTGACCCGCAGTTTTTTCCTCGAGGCTGATCTGGAGCACCTCAACTACGAGCGTTTCTTCACCGACGGCTCCTCGCAACGCACCAGTTTCAACAGTGTGCTGGCCGGCGCCGGTTTCAGCACGCCGCTCAGCCGCAGCGTCTCTTTTACCCTCACCGCGCTGTACAACTTCAATTACGATGACGATGACAGCCCCTATTCCGATCCGGTGAGCATCCGCGCCGGTTTCGGCATCGGTTTCTGAGCCCGGCTGGTGCAGGGCTAGTCCCGAAGCATCTTGACCACCAGAACATGCGGACCCACACCGGCTATCTCGAAGCGCTTGCCATGGGCGACATAGCCCGCCTTTTCGTAGAATCCGAGCGCATGCAAGCGCGCATTGGCCCAGAGGCAGGTTCCGCCTTGCGCTGATACATGGGACTCCGCCGCTGCAATCAGCCTCAGGCCCAGACCTTTGCCTCGGTGGCTCTTGCTGGTGGCCATGGCCCGCAACTGCCAGCTTTCCGCCGCATCAAGACACTCGTTAGACGCCCGGTATACCGACAGGATGCCGACAATCCGGCCGTTGCTCAGCGCGCCAAAATGCACCGTGGTTTCATCGAAATCGCCCGCAAACCGGCACTGCTCGGGCGGGTGGTGTGGCCGCAGTATTTCCTGCCGTAGCGGATAGGTTTCTTGCGTGTTTATTTGTTTGATCAAAGTCATGGTTCTGGCGGTTCGCAGCTTTCGCCTGAATGTAGGCTGCGGAAACCGAATCGTCAATCCAGTGTATTACTTCACTATATGGTTGACAAAATAGTAAGGAAAACCGCAAACCCCGCCAGCTCGGCGTATCAACGCCTGAACAGCTTCTCTTGCGCTACCAGTTCCCCTGCCATGTGCTCGCGAAAGGCCAGCACCCGCGCGTTGTGCCTCAGATCCGGATGGAACAGCAGCCAAAGGCCGAGGTTGAGTTGCGGGTCGGGTGGCGCAAATCGTTCCAGTTCGGGGTCGCTGTCTCCCA
>JALXFQ010000325.1 GCA_027067235.1 Gammaproteobacteria bacterium | reverse complement strand
TGTTCGTTGCGTGCGCTGAGGACAATGACTTGTGTCTTGTCTTTTGAACAATCGACAATCGACGGGGTCAGACACCGTTGATGCAGTTCTGGGGACACGAAACTTAATTATGATGTCAACCCCAGTCCAGTTCTGGGGACACGAAACTTCCAGTTCTGGGGACACGAAACTTAATTATGATGTCAACCCCAGTCTAAACGGCCTGTTCGATTCGGGGTCATTATATCCGGAAATAACCGGGGTCGTAGCAACATTGCTACGGCCTCACGGCCTGGATTTCATACATTGTTACCCCGAAAACAGAAACCGTTCCACCTCAACGTACCGCACCCCACCCGGCTCACTGACCGACTGCATAAGGCTAAACCCTTCCACCCTGACGACAACAGGCTGTTCCAGTTTTCCCGAAAGCGCTTTCCGAAATTTCCGCGCAACGGTCACATGCGGCGTCCAGGGCCGGTTTTCGGCTTTATAACCGCAAGGTTGAATGGCGGAGACAAGGTTGTCGTGAAGCGAGACCAGTTCGGGCGGTGGCTGATTTACGCCCAGCCAGAGTATGCGCGCTTTGTGGAAATGGCCGATGCGGTCGATGGTGATGGAGAATGGCCTTGGGGTTTTGATCTGGGAGGCTTTTTCTGTCAGGCGGTCCTGATACGCAGCGTCGGCCATGCCGATGAACGCCAGTGTTAAATGCAGGTTGTCCGCGCGCGAGGGTTTGCCTTCGGTGATGAGTGGTTTTGCGGCGTCGGCCAGCTCCCGGCGCGTGGTGGCGTCGGGGTAGATGGCGAAGAACAGTCTTTTGCGGGCGTTACCCTGGCCGGCCATCGGCGCGTTGCCAGATCCACATGGGGATATAGCTGGCGAAAAGCATGAGAAACGCCGCGATCCACAGGCCTTGCGAGAGGCCGATCCAGAGCGTGTATTGATTGGCGAAAAACATGGGCGCGAACACGCGAATAACGGCGGCCAGCGCCAGCAGGGTGAAAACCGGCGTGACGATGGCGGGGGGCTGGTGGATGTTGCGTCCGGTGTGGCCCAGCGAAATGCGCGCCATCATGCCGGTGGTGGTGATGGCGATAGCGCCGACGGCGAAGGCGTGGGTGGCGAGGTTGGGCGGCAGGCTGACAAAGGCTTCCAGTATCTTGATGGCGAAGGCGGCGATCATCCAGCCATAGCCCAGCATCAGCACCCACAGTAGCGGTTTTTTCCAGATGCCGGGGTGATGCCAGCCGGTGAAGCGAATGCTGTGAAGGACGAACAGCGCGGCGGCCAGCAGCAGCGTGGTCCAGTGCGTGGGCGAAATGATATCGGCGATGGCGAAGGTGAGAAACAGCCACAGGCTGGATACGTCGATCCATTTTCTGTTGGGCAATACCACCGGCTCATCCAGCCCGCGCTCGATGAAAAACGGCATGACGCGGCGGCCAATGGTGAAAATCAGCGCCAGTATGACGTAAAACCCGGCGAACAGGCCGATGCGCATGCCGTCGCCGATGATTCCCTCCGCGCCCATGTAAAAGAGGATGTTCGCCAGCAACAGCAGGGCGATTTTCGAGGCGATGCCGATGTTTTTCCATTGTCTGGCCTTGATTAGCGGGTGGGCAATGGCGGCGGTCAGCGCCAGCAAAAACGCCACGTCCATGGCCGCGA
>JALXFQ010000324.1 GCA_027067235.1 Gammaproteobacteria bacterium | reverse complement strand
TAGCCGCTGGCGTCGATCAATCCGTCCTGGCCATGCGAGGTAAACGGGTCCAGCGCCACGTCGGTCATCACGCCCATGTCCGGCAAGGCTTCTTTCAGGGCGCGCACCGCGCGTTGCGCCAGGCCATCCGGGTTCCAGGCTTCTTCCGCGCCGTCAGATTTCTTCTCCGCCCCCACTACCGGAAACAGCGCCACCAGGGGTATGCCCAGCTGTTGCCAGTGTTTTGCCTGTTGCAGCAGGATATCAACGCTCATGCGCTGTACGCCGGGCATGGACGGCACGGCCTCGGTCTGGCCTTCCCCTTCCAGTACAAAAACCGGCTGGATCAGGTCGGCGCTGGTGAGAATGTTTTCCTGCATCAGGCGGCGACTGAATGCATCGCGGCGCATGCGCCGCGGGCGGGAAAAGGGATAAGCGCCGGGTCGGGTCTGTTTCATAGCTAGGTCTGGTCAGGAGATGTGGCGGTATTCTAAATCGCCCGGGCGGGACGGACAAACCATGCGCTGGATTCATTTGGCCTGACGGATCCAGGTGCAAAAATACAACAAGTGTTGTAAAAACATATAGTTTATGTTTATACTTAAAGCTATGGATTAAAAAGCGGCTGTATTTTGTTAAACAACAGAGCTGCCTGGAAAGGAGAGATGCCGGGGTTTCATGAGCGCCAGGCGCCACATGCAACCGCGGGGCTTTCCCGCATTAATACAGAGGGCTTGTGAACATGAAAATATTGAAATTACTGGGTGTGCTTGGTTTGGCGGGCGCTTCGTTCAATTTGTACGCGGCGGCAGGGCAGGATCTGAAAGGGGCGCAGGGCAGCGATGATTGCATGCGCGATCTGAAAGGCGACTGTCTGCCTGCTGCAACGCCGGAGATGATTGTACAGGAGCCTTCTCCCGTGGTGATGATCGAGCCGGAGCCGGAAGTGGACAGCCGGAGCTGGTATGCCGGCGCCGACGCTGGTGCCAGTGTATATGCGGACGCCTGCGCTGGCGCAGAGGACAGCGATACCGCCGCCCATGTGTATGCAGGCTATCAGCTCAATAACAGGCTTGCCGTGGAAGCCGGCTACCATGACCTTGGCGCCATCAATGCCCGGGTGGGGAACTGTTCGGCGCCTGTGCCGGTCGACCCCTCGGTGGACGGTCTGAGCCTCAGCGTGATGGGTCGCGCGCCGGTTACCGAAAGGGTTTCGGTATACGGCCGCGCCGGAGCGATGTTCTGGCACATGGATGTGGACGCCAGCGCCAGCGCGCCGGCAGTATCGGATGACGGCATTTCGCCGGTGCTAGGCGCAGGCGTGGGCGTCGTCGTGAATGAACGTATTGAAGGGCGAGTGGAATATGACCGTTTCTTTGATGTCGGCGAGCAGGCAACTACTGGCCAGACTGATATAGATACCCTGACTGCGGGTTTGGCAGTCAAGTTCTGACGGGGGTGGAAAGTACAGGGCGGCGTAGGGTTGCCTTGACTTCAAGCGCCTGTTGTATAGACTCGACCCTTAAAATAAGGGTGGTGAATACCAAATGCTTTCGTTACCATGTATCCATGGTGGAAGCCAAACTCTGGAGAAAATGTTTATGAACAAGATCAAATTACTCACGGCGCTGGCGTTGGCTGGCGCATCAACCTGCGCTTTTTCTGCTGGCCCGGAAGACCTGAAGGG
>JALXFQ010000323.1 GCA_027067235.1 Gammaproteobacteria bacterium | reverse complement strand
ATGGCAACCCTGCGCCGCCAGCACATTGTTCACTGCCGCGGCATCATCCGCACTGAAGGCCAGCGTTACCGAAACGCCGTTCCAGGCCTCGTAGCCCTCGGCAAAAACGAGATTACGCACAGCGGTATGGGTTTTCTCTGCGCGCCAGATCCAGGAACGGGTCAGCAGCCGCCGGCGCCAGGCCTTGTCCTTTTCTTTAAGATAACCATAACGCTGGGGCGCGCCGGACAAATATCCGTACAACAGACCGCGATCGCCCTCGGTGGTATTGATCACCAGGTCGAAACGCCGCCGGCGCAGATCGCGAAAGAACCGCATTGCCCGCAAACCAAACCGCAGGCGACTTTCATTCTCACCGCGGAAAGGATCCGGCGCCAGCACTTCATTCAAGCCGGGATGACCGGACAGCATATCCTCCATGCCGGGATTGACCATCGCGGTTATGTCGGCGTCCGTATAGGTCTGCGCCAGAGCCGTAATCAACGGCGAGGTCAGCAACACGTCGCCGATATTTCTGAATTTGATAACCAGTATTTTCACGCGTACGCACTGTGGCAAAGGGCGGCCAGTCTTTATACAACGGCAAATGCCTGTTGAACAGCGGATGCCGGATAAAACTGCGCGACCGGCAATTGTTCAGGAAGTCACCAGTTTCAGATCGGGATCCGCGCGCTGGTCGTTACCACCGGCGGGCAGCAGTTCTTCCAGCCGGGACTGGTTGCGTCCGCCTTCCTTGGCCCGGTACAGAGCCTCGTCAGCACGGGTAAAAACAGATTCCGCCGTGTCGCCGTCGTGAAACTGGGCGATGCCTGCCGACAGGGTAACGGGAATGGTTGCAGCGGCGTGCTGAAACTTGAACTGCTGCACCGCCATGCGCAGTTTTTCGACCACAATAAAAGCCACATACAATGGCGTTTCCGGCATCAGGGTGACAAATTCTTCCCCGCCCCAGCGCGAAGTGAAGTCGGTCTTGCGCATATGTCCCCGGAACAGCCGCGCCAGTTGTCTGAGCACCGCATCGCCGGCTGCGTGTCCATGCTCGTCATTGATTTTCTTGAAATAATCAATATCCCAGATCACCATGGTCAGCGGCGAGCCATAGCGGCTCCAGCGCGCGTACTCCTGGCCGATTCTTTCATCATAGGCAATGCGATTCGGCAGGCCGGTAAGCTGGTCGGCGTAAGCCTGATCGCGCTCACGCTGCAAACAGGCGCGCATGGAACTGGCTTCTTTTTCCATGTTGTTGAGCTTGGCAGTAAGCAGGCGAATACGGTGTTCCGCCTCTTCGTTTCTGTCTTCATCCTGACGCCGCAGCACCGCCACATGATCGCGAATGGCGCGGGCCAGATCGGCGGCACTGGCATTTTCGTGAGCCGGCAGACCGGAAACCTCCGCCAGTTCCTGTTCGGCGCGCCGGATGTCTTCCGCCACCGTGGGCGGCAGCGTTTCTGCCCGCGCCTGGTTTTGCAGCGCCAGTGGCGCGAGGCTGGATACCATTTTGGTCAGCGAATTCACCAGCATGCTCATATCCCTGAGCATGACCCGGGAATCGCGGCCTTCCGCCGTGGCGGAAGCCGTGATCCAGGGGTCGTCTGCTTCGGGACTGGCGGGCCGGTCGAGCAGGTCACCGCAGCTGTCGATAAGACGCTTCAGCTCGGCAAGACGTTCATCGGGAGAGGCGTTAGGCAATGTCTTTTCCCTGCATCAACAGTAGTAACACTCAAAACGCGGCTGCGATACTGGCGACAAGCAAGCTCAGATTTTCCTTGAAAAGCCGCTTAAATTATAAGCAGATTAACACAGGGTCGCGGCGGGATTAACCCCTATTTCCAAGGTACGCGAACTATTTACGCCGGTGGGTCATCAGCCTCGGGACCGGCGCAGGGTTTGAATGACTGGCCGCGTTTCCGGTCGTACGCCATTCCAGACAAAGAATGATTCGGCGGCCTGCTCTACCAGCATGCCCAGACCATCGGACACACTGGCCGCGCCGCTGGCGCTGGCCCATTCCATAAACACTGTCGGCCTGTCGCCATACATCATGTCATAAGCCAGCGTCTGGTCGCCAAAAACGCTGGTGGGTACGGGCGGCACATCACCGCTGAGGCTGGCGGCGGTGCCGTTGATGATGATGTCAAACGCCGTATCCGGCAGGTCGCTGTAACCACCGCCGCCGATGTCGCCCAGTGAACGAAAAGATGCGGCCAGGGCAACAGCTTTTTGCGATGTCCGGTTTGCCAGCGTCAGGGATCTGACCCCGGCGTCCAGCAGCGGCGCAATGACGCCGCGCACGGCCCCGCCCGCGCCCAGCAGCAGCACTTTAGCATCGGCCAGATTCCGGCCCAGATTGTTTTCCAGATCCGCCACCAGACCCACGCCGTCGGTGTTGTCGCCATAGATGCGGTTGCCTTCCAGTTTCAGCGTATTCACCGCCCGCGCATGGCGCGCGCGTTCGCTGTGTTCGTCGGCGAGGCGCCAGGCGTGCTCCTTGAAAGGCACCGTGACATTCATGCCCTGCCCCCCGGCGCGCTGAAAATCCGCAATCGTGGCGACAAAATCCTCCGGCTGCGATTCGATGGCCACGTAACACAGATCCACTCCGGTCTGTTCACCAAACATGGCGTGAATCGCGGGTGATTTGCTATGCTGGATCGGGTTGCCGATGACGGAGAAATAGCGCTGTTCAGGGGATTTCGACATGGCAGAGCTTCCGGCGTATGGTGGAATTGAATCTGATCATACCCAAACACCGTAACAAGGTGAAACCAACGGCGCGGAGGAGATCATGCCGAACGATAAAAACAACAAAAGCGCGGCGCAGTTATTTATCCGGTGTCTGGAAAACGAAGGCGTCGAATATATCTTCGGCATACCCGGTGAAGAAAATCTGGATGTGATGGACGCGCTGCTGGACAGCAATATCCGCTTCATCACAACCCGCCACGAACAGGGCGCGGCCTTCATGGCGGATGTTTACGGCCGGCTCACCGGGCGGGCGGGCGTCTGCCTCGCGACGCTGGGGCCGGGTGCAACCAATCTGGTCACCGGCTTTGCCGATGCCAACATGGATCGCGCGCCCATCGTCGGCATTGCCGGCCAGGGCGCCACCACGCGCATGCACAAGGAAAGCCATCAGGTGCTGGATCTGGTCAACCTGTTCCGGCCCATTTCCAAATATGCCGCTGAAATTGTCGAGCCTGACATCGTACCGGAAGTGGTGCGCAAGGCGTTCAAGGACGCCCAGGCGGAGAAACCCGGCGGCAGCTTCATCAGCTTTCCGGAGAACATCGCCCACAGTACTGTCAGCGACTCGGAAAAGCCACTGAAAGCGCAAAGCCCGACCAGTTCCCATCCGCCGCCGGAAAAAATTACCCAGGCGGCGCAGGTCATCTCTGAGGCCAAATACCCCATCATCATGGCCGGCAACGGCGTGGTGCGCGCCCACGCCGCCGACGCCCTTACCCGTTTTGCCGAAGCCCTGAACATCCCCGTCACCCAGACCTTCATGGCCAAGGGTTGCATACCGTTCAGCCACCCGCTGAGCCTGGGATCGGTGGGTCTGCAGGCGCACGATTACGTCGCCTGCGGCTTCGACCGCGCCGACGTGGTTATCTGCGTCGGCTTCGACATGGTGGAATATCACCCCAGACTGTGGCACCCGAAGCGCGACAAGAAAATCATCCATATCGACCAGACCTACGCCGAAGTGGATGCGCATTACGTACTGGAGTGCGGCGTCATCGGCGATATCGCCGAGGCGCTGGAGCAGATCGCGGTACAGGCGCAGCCGCACCCCGGCGAACCCACCCGCGGTCTGCGCGAGGCCATCAACCAGGAATTGCTGGATTTTGCCGACGACGACAGCTTTCCACTCAAGCCGCAGCGCATCCTGGCCGATACGCGCAAGGTCATGGCCAAAGACGATATACTGATTTCCGATGTGGGCGCGCACAAGATGTGGATCGCCCGGCTCTACCGCTGCGAAAAACCCAATACCTGCATCATTTCCAATGGCTTCGCCTCCATGGGCATCGGCGTGCCGGGCGCGCTGGCGGCCAGGCTGGTTCACCCGCAGCGGCGCATCATGACCATCACCGGCGATGCCGGTTTCATGATGAATTCACAGGAAATTGAAACCGCGCTGCGCGTGGGCGCGGCGTTTGTCATCATGATCTGGCGCGACAATGAATACGGACTGATCAAATGGCATCAGCAGCGCCGCTTCGAACGCACCGGCTTTATCGACTTCAATAACCCGGATTTCGTCAAATATGCCGAATCCTTTGGCGCCAGAGGCTACCGCGTGGAGTCCGCTGATGCTCTGATCCCGACGCTGGAGCGTGCGTTTGCTTCGAACACGGTAGCCATCGTGGAAGTGCCGGTGGATTATTCCGAAAACATGAAACTCACCGAGAAACTCGGCAACCTGGTCTGCCCCCTATGAAACACTACGACATCAAAGTCCCTGGCGCCAAAGCCAGCGGCGCGCTCGCGGTCACTTCCCCTTTCGACGGCTCGCAAGTAGCCACAGTGGAAACCATCAACGCTGACGGCGCGGAAATCGCACTGCAAAACGCCGCCAATGCTTTCAACGACCGCCGGCACTGGCTGGATGCCGCCCAGCGAATTTCCATACTGGAAAAAACCGCTGCATTGATGGCCGAACGCTTCGAACATCTGGTGGCGGTGGCGGTGGCGGAAGGCGGCAAACCACTCACCGATACCCGCGTGGAAGTGACCCGCGCCATCGACGGCGTGAAGAACTGCATCGAATGTCTGCGCAGCGAACACGGCAGCGAAATACCCATGCGCCTGAACCCGGCCAGCATGGGTCGCACCGCCTTCACCCGGCTGCAACCCATCGGCCCGGTGATGGCCGTCAGCGCATTCAACCATCCGCTGAATCTGATCGTGCATCAGGTGGGTCCGGCGGTGGCCAGCGGCTGTCC
>JALXFQ010000322.1 GCA_027067235.1 Gammaproteobacteria bacterium | reverse complement strand
CCGGCTGCGCCGTCGAAAGAAACCGCCACCTGATCGCCGGCCTCTTCGTCGAACACCAGGCGAATGCTGGTTTCACCATCGTTCTGAGCAGACCTGATCTGTTTCAGCTCCGGGAAACGGTTGGCCAGGTAGGCGGTGGTCGCCGAAATCAGCCCTTCGTTGTTGTCTTTCAGCGCCTGGAACAGCGTCGCGCTGACAAATTCGGCGCGCTGAATCGGGTCGGGCTGCGCCACCCAGTCTTCGCCCACGGCAATGCCGTTGTCCATCTGGGCGTCCATCTTGTCCAGATACAGTCGTTGTTTTTCCGGCAGGGGAATATCCCGGTCATATTCGATGACAGGCTGGTTTTCGATCAAGACGGTGAGTATATTGCGCATTTTCTGGCAGTTTCTCTGGTAATGAAATTTGCATACATGGCGGTTTCCGAGGAGATTTCAATCATGGCGTCACCCAACATCGCCGGCATACACCATGTCAGTCTGGTCGTTTCCGATACGGCCCGATCCCTGCGTTTTTATACGGATATTCTTGGTTTGACGCAAACCGCCCGGCCAGTGCTCGCATTTCCCGGCGCCTGGCTGCAGGCGGGTGGTCAGCAAATTCACCTGCTGGAGGTGGATAATCCCGACCCGGTGGAAGGGCGGCCCGCGCATGGCGGGCGCGACCGCCATCTGGCGCTGGCTGTGCATTCTCTGGATATAATTCAGAAAAAGCTGGATGCTGCGCGCCTGTCCTATACGCTGAGCAAATCCGGGCGCAAGGCCTTGTTCTGCCGCGACCCTGACGGCAACGCCATCGAAATAATCGGATAGGCGAGCAGTCTGTCTTGGGCTACAATCCGCGCCCTATGGAAATCAAAGCATGAGTATCAAATCAGATCGCTGGATTCGGCAGATGGCCGAGGAACACGGCATGATCGAGCCGTTTGAGCCGGGTCAGATCAAGCATAACGGCGACGGCCGCATCGTTTCCTATGGCACTTCCAGCTACGGCTACGATATTCGCTGTTCCAGTGAGTTCAAGATCTTCACCAACATTAACTCGGCCATCGTAGATCCAAAAAATTTCGATGAAAGCAGCTTTGTCGATTTTACCGGCGATGTCTGCATCATTCCGCCCAATTCCTTCGCGCTGGCGCGCACGGTGGAATATTTCCGTATCCCGCGCAGCGTGTTGACCATCTGTCTGGGCAAATCGACTTATGCCCGCTGTGGCATTATCGTCAATGTCACGCCGTTCGAACCGGAATGGGAAGGTTATGTCACGCTGGAGTTTTCCAATACCACGCCGCTGCCTGCTAAGATATACGCCAATGAAGGTGTGGCGCAGGTGCTGTTCTTCGAGGCCGATGAAGAATGCGAAACGTCGTACAAGGATCGCGGCGGCAAGTATCAGGGGCAGACCGGCGTGACCCTGCCAAAAACCTGACAGGGCCCCCGAACAGGAATATTGAAAATATGTCAGAACAGAAACAGTTCATTACCACGCGCGACCAGCTGCGCGATCAGGTCGAACAGGTGGTGTTCGATCTGAAGGAACTGGTGCGCAGCGCAGACTATGACGAAATTGATGAAATCGGCCCGAATCTGCCCATGTTCGAGGGGCTGCTGAAAGATATGCAACAGTTCAAGGCGCAGCTGGATGATGGCACATTGCCGCTCGGCACCGGTCAGGACATG
>JALXFQ010000321.1 GCA_027067235.1 Gammaproteobacteria bacterium | reverse complement strand
AGTGATTGCAGAAAGGCGAGCAGGTCGTCTTTTTCCTGCTGATTCAGATGCAGTGGCTGTATCAGCGGATCAAGTTCCGCGTTGGCTACGCCGCCATGATCATAGAAATCAATGACCTCCGGCAGCGATCCGAGTGAACCATCATGCATATAGGGCGCGGTCAGGCTGATATTCCTCAGGCTAGGCGTCTTGTATTTCCAGCGGTCGGCCGGCTTTTGCGTAATCTCGTACCGGCCCAGATCGGCGACCGGCGGCTCTGCCACCGCTTCGATCAGACTGCTGTCGGCTTCGACAGAAACGCCCGGCGCCAGCATGATTCGCTGTTTTCCGGGCCTGACGCCCATGGAATGCCTGTAGCCGATGCCGGTGTTGTGCAGCCCATAGTCGCTGAACAGGGCGTGGTCGTGGCCGATCAGATGGCAGACCGAACATTTTCCCCTGCCGTTGAACAGCTCGAATCCCCTTTGCGCGGAGGCGCTCAGGGCGTTCTGCTGCCTGCCGTAGTACCAGCGGTCGAACGCGGAATCGCCGGACAGCAGGGTGCGCTGGTAGCTGGCCAGCGCCTCGCCCACGCTAAGCATGTTGACGCCCTGGTCGCCGAAAATTTGTTGGAAGGCCTGCCGGTATGCCGCGATACCGCTGATCTTGCTGATGACGGAGCCCACCGATGGATTGCCCATTTCATTGCGGGACAGCAGCGGCCCCCATATCTGCTGTTCCAGCGTGTTTTCGCGCCCATCATGAAACAGACGGGTGGCATAGGCCACGTTATAGATGGTGGGCGAATTGCGGCGTACGCTGCGTCCCTCGATGCCCACAGCGGTGGCTATTTCGTTGCTGGTGAACCCCTGTTCCGGCACATGGCACATGGCGCAGGAGATGGTGTTGTTAAGCGACAGCCGGCGGTCGAAGAACAGTCTGCGGCCAAGTTCTATTTTTTCTTTCGACAGACGCTTCAGCAGTGCCGGCGGCAATGCGGGCAGACCCAGCGGTGGTGACTGGGCGATGGCCAGCAGATCGGTTTTCCTGCCTTTCGACCGACGCCGGGTCAGCGCCCTGCTGCTGGTGACATAACCGGCCTGCTGGTAATTGTCCTTGTTGTCGCCGGGTCTGGACAGCCGGCTGGCGACAGTCTGGCCTGCCGCTGAGGCAGTGGTCGTGGCCGTGCCGGCCGAGTTTTGCAACAGCGTTTTGACATCGTTGATCAACAGATCCGCATGCAGAAAGCCAACGCTGTAAATATTGCGAATGGTGAGATCGGGCGCGATCAGATAGACCCGCAGAAGGTGGGAAATATTGCCAGTGTCTGAGCCGCTGACACTGAGATCACGCTGTATGTCCTGGTGGTATGCCTCCAGCACCGGCCGCAACTGCTGCAGCGAGGCCGTGGTCAGAAACCGCCATTCACCCTGGTTGCCGGCATATTTGAAATTGGCGCCATAGAGGCGCATCACCTCAGGCGTGTCGCGTTCGGGATCGAAGCTGATGGTCAACAGCCGCAGCCGGTCGGCCAGGGTTTTGTCGCTGCGCATGGCGGACTTGATTTTGTAGAAAACATTGGAAGCCAGCGGACAGCCATTGACATCGCTGCAGTTGCTGTAAACGAAACTGAGCAGGCTGATCCTGCCGCGCAACAACTGGCGCAGGGAAACCGGTTGGCCCTGCTCGTCGAGCAGGTTGC
>JALXFQ010000320.1 GCA_027067235.1 Gammaproteobacteria bacterium | reverse complement strand
GCTTTCCTTGCCGGCCTGTCCAGTAAAAAGCGCAAGAATATTCGCCGCGAACGTCGCCGGGTGGACGAATCCGGCATCCACATCACGTTAAAACGCGGCGCGGAACTGACCGAAGCCGATTGGCGGCAGTTTTACACCTTTTACCTCGGCACCATCGACGCCCACGGCGCCATGCCCTATCTCAATCTCGATTTCTTTCAGTATCTTGGCGCCACCATGGCACAGAACTGTTTCGTGATCTTTGCGCAATACCGCGGCGATCCGGTGGCCGGTGCACTGTTTTTACAGGGAGAAGATACCCTGTATGGCCGTTACTGGGGCTGCGCCGCCGATTTTCATTCATTGCATTTCGAGCTGTGCTATTACCAGGCCATCGAGTATTGCATCCGTCTCGGACTGCAGCGATTCGAAGCCGGCGCGCAGGGGCATCACAAACTGGCTCGCGGTCTGGATGCGACGCCCACCTGGTCGGCGCACTGGATAGCGGACCAGAACTTCAGACAGGCCATATACGGATTTCTCGAGGCCGAAAACCGCGGCGTGGAACAGGACATGCAGTGGCTGGGCCAGCACAGCCCTTACAGACCGGCTTGACGCCAGAAGGCGATTATTCCGCCTTCGCCAGTACCGGCTTGCCAGATTTGAACAGGGAGGCCAACAGGGTTTCCAGACCGGACTCAAAACGTACCGTAACCGGCAGGCCATGAATCTGGTGATCTTCCGGCAACGGCTCATCCAGCGCCAGACGCACCAGTACCGACAGCGGCCTGGTGCCGAAACCGCTGGTGAATTCGGCTGGCAGCTTGCGGGTGACTTTCGGCAATTCCGCAATGTGGGCCCGCACGCCGATACCGTCGCTGAATTTTACCGTGGCTTTCTGGCCAATGCGCGCATATTTGCTGAATTTCGGGTCCAGATAGGCGACCACCTGCGGCGCCTGCGGCTGTGCAATCACCATCAACACATCGCCGCTGTCGACAAACCCGTTCCTGTTAGCCAGAATTTCCACCACGCGGCCATCGGCGGGCGCTGTCACCGGCCAGCCGCTGTCGGCGCGATGTTTTTCCGCCTCGACGGCATTCTGGCGCGCGATCCGTTCTGTTTCCAGCTCCGTCAGTTTGGTGTACAGCAAATAGGTGGATTTCTCCAGACGATCCCTGGCCGCCCTTACTTCTGCCGTGGTGGCTGCGCCGGCCTTGAACAGCTTCTGCATGTCTCGCAGACGTTTTTCCTGGTCAGCCACCTGCGTACGCGCAAGCTCCACGCTTTTTTTCAGCAAGGTCAGTCGCGGCTGCCTGGCCACGAAATCCGGACGCTGTTTTTCTGCGTCCAGTGCCGCCAGCAACTGGCCCTTGCTCACGCGGTCCCGCGGGCTGGCATACAGATCCGTCAGCACGCCAGCATGCGTACTGCGCACTTCCACCAGCGGCAGACTGACCGAACCCTGCGCCTTGACCAGGACATTGTTCAGCGCAATATGCAGAATGAAATAGATCAGCGGACTGCTGACCAGCAGCAATATCAGATACCAGCGCAGCCTTGGAAAGACCCGCTTTGCCGGGGCATAGGCAACCTTGATGCCGTCGTCGCGTTCCGGTTCCCCGGGCTGGTGCTGGAAACGTACTTTCATCACATCATTTTCCGGTAATAGTGCCACGACTGGATGACCACGCTGGAAAAATTTTTGCCTTTCAGCGAGGCAGATACCTTACCCGCATTGTCCATCAGACGCTGGCGTGTCTTGCCCCACAGGGTTTCTTCCCGGGGCAGGAACGGCTCGACGCTTTGCGCCACACTGATACGCAAACCGGGCCAGGCGTCCAGTATGGGCTGCGCTATCTCGGCCACGCGCTTCGGATTGGCCACATAGATCATCAGGGTCAACTCCCTGAGTCCAATATTTTCCAGCCCACAGCCGAGACAGTTTTTACCGGATCTGACAGCCAGATTGCGATAATGCGTGGTCAGCGACAGCGGCCAGCTGGACAGGGATTTTACCAGTTGCAGTGTATGAATCAGTTCATCGATCACATAGCCGGGCCGCTTCTTGTATAACGCCAGCTGTCCGGGCTCCAGATCCAGGTGCAGGCCGTCGAAAGGATAATCCTTGAGCTGTTCCACGGTCTGCAGCAAACCTTCGCGGCTTTCGGGCAGAATCCACTGGGCGTCGCCCAGCAGCAATTCCACCTGCATGTTTCTGGCATGGGCCTGCGCCAGGAAAGATCGTATTTCGTCGCTGTTTTGCACCGCCTGCCTGATCTGGTCTGCATTCAGGGACAGCAACAAACGGTTGATCCCGGCTGCTTTCAGCTCGCCCAGCACATCCTCGCCGGCGCCTTGTCGAGCCAGCATATCACCACTTTTCCAGACATACATGGACAGACCCGGCGCGTGATTCTGCGCGCCTGCGCTATGCACCACTTTCAGCATTCCGCCGCCCGGCCCGTCGGGCTCGCTTTTCGCCCGGCAGCCTTGCGGCAGGTATTTCAGCAAGCGAATCTGCGCTCTGAACAGTTGGGTGCGGGCGTCGACTGCCTTCAGGGCTGAACGATAATACTGGTAACGCGCTTTTTGCAGCTGTTCGATAACGTCACCGTCCAGATACTGCCGTCTCAGATTCGCCTCGCGCAAGCCCTCGCGATAGCCTTCGATCTGTGTCGCGGCATAGCGCAATCCAGCTTGCGCCGTATGATACTGATTCACGCTGGATTGGATTTCGGCCAGAATCTGGTCGGTCTTGACGCCCATTTGCAACTGCAGTTTCTGCAGCTCCGCCCGGCTCTGGTCGAGGCCGGATTTCATCGCCTTGCGCACGCGCAAGGGCGCGGTAACAGTCACGCCAACATTCCAGTTGTCGCCATCCACCGGATAGTCCCGGTCGCTGACGCGCCTGCCGGCATAGATACTGGATTTGATCGGCTCCCATTTGTTCAGGGGCAGGCTGTGACGTTGCTGGTCGATCTGCAGCTGGTAGATTTTCAGTTCGGGACTGGTGGATACCACTGCCAGGCGCAGGCGGCTTTCATCGTCACAGGCCTGCGAGAAATCAGGACGGGCCGGTTCGAAATCGGACAGGTATTCGCCAGTCAGCAGATTGATCTGCTGCAGAGCCTCGGAGCGGCCGCGGGAGAACCGCGAAAGATCCGTTGCCGCATACTGAAATGTGGAAACCAGTTCCAGCCGGTCTGCCTCCAGCAGCAAACCTTCGGATTTGCGCAGCGACAGCCTTTTCAGCACAGCGCTTTCGTCCTGCACATAGGAGCGGGCAAGTTTCAGGCGTTGGCTGTTGGCCCAGTAATCCACATACTGGTCACGCACCGCCTGCAACGCCGCCGCTGTTTTGATCTGCTTTTTCAGAGCGGCAATATCACGCTGTAACCGTGCTTCCTGCTCGCTTTTTCTTTCCGTCACCCGATCGCCCAGCAACGGATAACGCACGCCAATCTCCGCCGTCATGGCGGTGTCGTGATTGAGGCCATCCGCTGTCCTTTCGTATGCGTTGCCCACATTGAACGAGCCATACAGCTGCAAGCCACTGCCTGCCTGTTTGCCTTGCAGCTGGCTTTGCGCCGACTTCAGTATGGCGTCGGCGATCAACACCTGCGGAGCCTGCAGGGCTTTTCGTTCCAGCGCTGCCAGCAATGCCTTGTCGCCGTCCGGCTGTATGACTTCATCGTCCCGGTAAGCCACCCGGCGCACGGACTGTTCCGGCGCGGGCGTGCTGCGCGGAGCCGGTTTCTGCGGAACTTTTGCCTCGCTGCCGGAAGACAAATCCACCACCAGCCGGATCGGTTCGTCGCTCTTGTCTTTCAACACGAATGAGCGGAAAGAAACATCCTGTTTCAGATCAACCACGATGCGCAGTCCCTGTTCTCGCCTGCCGGTGCGAATGGCCGACACATACTGACCAACCAGGCTGTCGCCGAACACGCCACTGCCCAGTTCGGTTTCATTCAGATCGATTACCAGCCGATCCGGTTGCTTCAGTTTGAACAGCCGGTAATGCTCGGCCTGATCCAGCACGAACACCAGACGCTCGTTGTCGCCTTCGGCATGCATGCGAAAAGCGGACACATGCGCTCCGCCTGCCCACGTCGGCAGACTGAACAGGATCAACAGCATTGTGAGTAGCGCTTTCATGCTTTTGTCAGAACCTGCTCTTTTTGGTTACCCACCAGGGCGCCATGCTGGTGTCCCTGGAGGAATACAGAAACATTTCTGTGAGGGAAGAGACAGCCGCCCAGATACGCGTCATGAAGGTAAACAGCGGAAACAGCGGCAACAGCCAAACAAAACCCAGATCTGCTTTTGGCCGGTCCGATACCAGCACGATGTACAGGGTGTACAGCGCCAGAGTAACCAGCAGATAAAAACTGTAAATCAGGAACAGTACGCCCCAGACCTGGTGCGGCTCGAATACGATGAATGAAAACACCAGATAGGACAGAATCAGAAACGGCGTCAGTATCTGGAAAAAAGGCCCAACCCAGGTCATCACCAGAAAGTTTTTCCAGCCCAGCAGGCGCGGATTGAAGCTCATCCAGTGCTTGCGCATGTACAGCCAGAACAGGTCGCCATCCCAGCGCAGGCGCTGGTCGAGAAACTGGCGCAGCGTTTCCGGCGCGTCGGTGTGACCGGTGGCGTCTGGCTCGAACACAATACGCATTGACGGATAGCGCCCAAAATAGCCCTTGATGCGCGTGGTCAGATCCAGGTCTTCGGCGGTACCGGCATCCCAGCCGCCAATTTTTCTCAGAAAGGTGGTGCGAAAAATGCCGAATGCGCCGGACACGTTGTTCACCACGTTGAATTCGCTCAGCGCTATTTTCGATAGATGAATGGCCAGCATGTATTCAATCGCCTGCAAGCCGGCAATAATGCTGGCCCTGGCGTTGCGCACGCGCAGATTGCCCGCCACTGCCACCACGTTCGGATCGTGAAAATGCCGCACCGCCGCCCGCACCATAATATTGTCGAACGAGGTATCGCCATCCAGCGCCATGACAATTTCGCCACTGTTCATCTCCAGAATGGTGTTCAGGGAGGATACACGCCCGCCACGCTGGCGCTTGGGCACGATGACCAGCGAGCGGTTGCTGTGCTCCGCCACATAGTTTTTCATTTCCATTACGGCAGCGGTGGTTTCATGGTTCTGGATCGCGCCGTCTATGACCACCAGTATCTCGATATGACCCGGATAGATCTGCTCCACCAGGGAACGAATGGAAAGCTGTACCGCCTTGCCCTCGGCGTAGCACAGCAGACCACAACTGACTCTGGGGAAATAAGCGGGATCATCAGCCGGATTCGAACGCATGGCGGCGTTTTTCAGTACGCCGAGCACGATCATCAGATAGAATGGCAGCTCCAGTATCAATACGAACGGGAAAAACTTGAGCATGAATTCATCCAGATGATCCATGCCCGACAGCAGATCGCCAAAAGTCAGCAAGGCCCCGTAGAAGCCATCACTCATCACGCTCATTGCAGCAGTCCTCCGGCTCTGGCCAGCAGCAGCTCGGCGTTTTCCCCATCCTCAAGATCTGCCGGCGCAAACAATCCACAGCTCTGTATTTGCAGGCGATTGCCTTCGGCATCGGCCGATTGTTCGCACAGCCGCTCCACCCGCGCCAGAAAACCCTCACCATCACTGGCGTCGGCGTGGGGCATGAGGAACCACACCCGGTATTCCTGATCACGCATGGAAATATCGGCGTCTCGCATGTATTCGGAAAGCAGGCGGATAAACAGTTCCACCAGTTTCATGGACGACACATGGCCCAGAGCCTCGGCCAGCTGCCCGGCATTGGTAATGCGGATACCCACCAGGGCAAAATGATTGTCCGGGTAACGCCGGGTAATGGATATCTGCCAGTCCAGCATGTGCAGGAACACTTGCGGGCGCTGAAATTTCAGGTTTTCCACCGAATAGAACAGCCCCATGAAATCGTCGCCCCGGGCCATGAGTCGCCCGGCTTCGGTCAACTGACAGGAGGCAACGGGGCGCACCACCAGTTCGTCAGGCTTCGCCGTATCACCACATTGCAGGCAGCTGGCCACCACTTCCGGCTCAGCGAAACGCTGCTCGCAGGCGCTGCACAGGAAGCTTTCCAGCGGCCGGTCATAATCCGAGCCAATGTGTTTTAACGCCGACAGGCATTTGGGGCAGGCCAGAATACCGTCGCTGGTAAAGGCCTCCTGCGGCGCCACGTGGCCACAGGTAAAACAGTGTATGAATTTTTTGCTCTCGATATGAATGTCACCGCAGTTGGGGCAGACATCCACATAGTTCAGATGCGGTGAAGAACAGCTGCCGCACAACCGCAAGCGGTCGTACAACTCATGCTCCTGCAGCAAGCCACGCCGCAGCAGCCGGGTACGCCATTCACCGGTTTTCTCACCGGGATCGACAAAGCATTCCAGCAGCGGATAAGAATAGACATCGGCATGCCGCCAGTCTTTCACCGGCTGCAGTTGTTTACCGGGCCGGGTAAACATGAATCGCAGCAATCGCTGATCCTGATGACCCGCATCTTCCAGACCGTTCACCGATTGCGCCAGGGTCTCGATATCCCGCGCCAGGGCCAGCGCCTGCTGGTCGCTCTGGCACACGCCATCATGCAGGGCCCGGGTGACCTCATCGCCGGGCATCGCGGTAAAAACCGGTTTCAGGGACCAGGGTCGGTGAGCGCGTATGGTTTGCAGGGCATGATTGACCGCCTCCGTATCCTCCCCCTCGATGCGTATGCACAACGGGTCGAATGCCAGATCCTGGATATCCGCGACATCAAACCGCTCGGTTTCGATCCGCGAAGGTCGATGATCCTGTTGGCAAAGGGTTACAAACAACTTTAGCGCACCTCCATAACGCTTTGTTGTAGAATATTTATCAACAAAAGCAACTGTATAAGCACGAAAATTTCCAGGCTTGGTAACCGCGCAAAGGCGCTGACAAAACGCCTGTGACGTAAGCCATTGATTAGTAATGAGACACAATCCAGGTTATGTCCGCGCTGGCCACTTGGCGCCTGCCTGACATTGCCCCGTCGCGCTAACGATTTGGGTCGAGCGAGCCGCTGTTTCCGGCTACAATCGGCGTGGCATCGTTCAGTCCCTGTGAATGAGAAACCCATGTATCTGCTCAATCCGGATAACAATGAACTGCGATTTCCACCCGTCGACCACGCCACGCCGGAAGGCTTGCTGGCGGCTGGCGGGGATTTGAGCATCCCGCGCCTGCTGGAAGCCTATCGCCAGGGCATTTTTCCCTGGTATTCTGCAGGTCAGCCCATTTTATGGTGGTCACCCGATCCCAGGGCGGTGCTGTTTCCTGACAGGATAAAGATCAGCCGCAGCCTGAGAAAAACCCTGCGCAGGGAGCGGTTCCGCGTTACCGCAGACCAGGATTTCCGTCAGGTAATGCTGGCCTGCGCCGGCCCGCGCAGAGGCGAAACAGGTACCTGGATTACCGAGGAGATGGTGGATGCCTATTGCCAGCTGCACGAACGCGGCCACGCCCACTCCATAGAAACCTGGCTGAACGGCAAGCTGGTGGGCGGCCTGTATGGCATCAGCATAGGCCGCGTTTTTTTTGGCGAATCCATGTTTTCCCGGGTCAGCGACGCCTCGAAAGTGGCCACTGTGTACCTGTGCCGGCAACTGCAGGCATGGGGATTTGAATTGATCGACTGTCAGATTGCCTCGCCCCATCTGTTTACTCTGGGCGCAGAGGAAATTCCACGAAACCAGTTCCGAAAATTGTTGACCAAAGGAATAAACCAGCCGGACAAAACCGGTTGTTGGCAATTCGATCAGGATTTCACGTGTCTGTAATTACCCAGCTACCCACTTTTTATATTTCCACGCCGCATGTGTGCAGCTATTTTCCCGACCGGGAAGCGTCCACTGTATTCGTCGATCCACAAAATCCCGCCGACACGGTAACCTATAATTACCTGATCCGGGTGGGTTTCCGGCGTAGCGGCGATCTGGTTTACCGGCCCCAGTGCTATGATTGCAACGACTGCGTTTCGGTGCGCCTGCCTGTGGCCGCATTCCAGCTGCGGCGTAATCAAAAACGCATCGCCCGCAGGAATGCAGATCTTCAGGTCAACATTGTGCCGGGCGAATTCCGCCAAGAACATTTCGAGCTGTACAAGAAGTATCAGCAGGGCCGTCATCCGGATTCTTCCATGAACGACGACAACCCCGATCACTACGAGGAATTTCTGTTTTATCAGGGCATTGACACCGAACTGGTGGAGTTTCGCCTGGGCGGAAGACTGCTCTGCGTCGCGGTGACAGATATCGTTGCCGACGGCCTGTCCGCGGTATACACCTTTTATGATCCCGATGACGCCAGACGCAGTCTCGGCGTAAACGCCATTCTGTGGCAGGTGGAAGAAGCCCGCAAACGCGGTAAACCGCATGTTTATCTGGGCTACTGGATAAAACGCCACGAAAAAATGCATTACAAAATCGATTATTCTCCGGTGGAGGGTTTTATCGAGAAAAAGTGGCGCCTGATTGAACGTGAGCAGTTCTCATAACCGGCAAATCCATCGCAAGCCCGCAAAACCCCGCGCAGCAGCGGCTGAATTCATTTTCACCTCCCTTTACCTGAATACCCGCTTGGTGCATCATACGCGCCCTCAGAAAACAGGTTTCACAAAAGATGGCGAAAGAAGACTTAATCGAAATGGAAGGCACGGTGATCGACACCCTCCCCAACACCCTGTTCCGGGTGGAGCTGGAGAACGGTCACGTTGTTACCGCCCACATTTCCGGCAAAATGCGCAAGCACTATATTCGCATACTCACCGGTGACAAGGTGACGGTCGAGCTGACGCCCTATGATCTGAGCAAAGGCCGCATCATTTTCCGCGCCCGATAGACAGTACCGCTCACCCCGCCATCTGGACAAGCTGTCGCGCTGGTCTATCTTTAACAATAGCGCGCACGATGCAGTCCGGTTAACGGTGTCGGAGCAGTTTTGCCGGGTCGTGCGCGCTCTCCCTCCGCGCCTGTTCCCGCTCTTCCATCGCGGCACCAACTAGGCCAGAATACCCGCCTTTCTGTTTACCCGGATTAACCACATTGAAAACCATGATCGTCACCGGCGGCGCCGGTTTTATCGGCACCAATTTCGTGCGCCACGCCCTGGAAAACACCGACTATCACATCGTGGTTCTGGACAAGCTGACCTATGCCGGCAGCCTGCTCAACCTGAAACAGGTGGAAAACCACGAGCGTTACACGTTTGAACAGGCCGATATCGCCGACCTCGCTGCCATAGAGGCCATCTATCAACGCTATCAACCCTGTCGCGTCGTCAATTTTGCCGCCGAAACCCATGTCGACCGCTCCATCGACGGCCCCGAGCCATTTGTACGCACCAATCTGGTGGGAACCTGGGTGATGCTGGAAGCAGCGCGGCGCCATATGCGCGACAAAAGCGGGAATGAGGCCGACGCCTTTCGCCTGCTGCATGTCTCCACCGATGAAGTCTACGGTGATCTCGACGAAACCGGCCTGTTCCACGAGACCACGCCGTATGCGCCCAGCTCGCCCTATTCCGCTTCCAAGGCCGGCGCGGATCATATGGTCCACGCTTACCAGCGCACCTACGGGCTGAATACCATTATCACCAACTGCTCCAACAACTATGGCCCCTACCAGTTTCCGGAAAAGCTGATTCCGGTGGTGATCCTCAACGCGCTGGAAGCCAAAGACCTGCGTATCTATGGCGATGGCAGCAACATCCGTGACTGGCTGTATGTGGAAGACCATTGCTCCGGCATTCTGAAAGCGCTGGAACAGGGGCAACCGGGCAGAAACTACAATATTGGCGGGCGCAACGAACGCAGCAATCTGCAGATTGTCGACCGCATCTGCGAACTGCTGGAGAAATACCAGCCGGCCGCCGGGAATCCGGCCATGCAGGCGCGCGGCCTGCGGCAATACGCAGACCTGAAAACCTTCGTCGAAGACCGCCCCGGCCATGACCGGCGCTATGCCATAGATGCCGACCGCATCCGCCAGGAGCTGGGCTGGGAGCCAAAGCACAACTTCGACACCGGTATCGAACATACCGTGAAATGGTATCTGGACAATCTCGACTGGTGCCGCGATATTCAGCAGGAAAAAAATTACCACCGCGAGCGCCTGGGAACCGGCAACTAGGCGGCTTCGCTGGATATGGAAGCCGGTCTGGGATACCCTTCAGGGCACAAATTTTCGATTCGGTTTGAGCGGGCAGTTTGCCACAACTCGCAGGCCCCGGGCCTGACGTTTTGTTTCGTGCTCGAACTGTAGCCTTTTATCACTACATATTGGGAGGACAGCATGTCCGAAAAGCATCCTATTGTCGCCATTACCGGCTCGTCCGGCGCCGGTACATCCTGGGTAAAAACCGCCTTCGAGCACATTTTCACACGCGAGGGCATCAAGAACCCGGTCGTCGTCGAAGGCGACAGTTTCCACCGCTATGAACGTGGCGAAATGAAAAAACTGATGGCCGAGTCTCTGGAAAAAGGTACGCATTTCAGTCACTTCGGCCCGGAAGCCAACGTTCTTGAAAAACTCGAGGAACTGTTCAGGACTTTTGGTGAAACCGGAAAGGGACAAATACGCAAATATATTCACAGCCCGGAAGAAGGCGAGCCCTACGGTCAGGAACCCGGCACCTTTACTCCCTGGGAAGACATCCCCGAAGGCGCCGACCTGCTGTTCTATGAAGGTCTGCACGGCGGTTTTGCCGATGGTGACGTGGACGTTGCCAAATACGTTGACCTGCTGGTGGGCGTCGTGCCTGTGGTCAACCTGGAATGGATACAGAAAATCCATCGCGACAATGCCGAACGCGGATATGCCGCTTCCGAGGTGGTGGATTCCATCCTGCGCCGCATGTATGACTATGTTCACTACATTACGCCACAGTTCTCGCGCACCGATATCAACTTCCAGCGCGTTGCCCTGGTGGACACATCCAACCCGTTCATTGCGCGCGATATTCCCACCGCCGACGAAAGCATGGTAGTGATCCGCTTCAGCAATCCGGACAAATTCAACGTGGATTTCCAGTACCTGCTGGACATGCTGCACGATTCGTTCATGTCTCGCCGCAATACCATTGTAGTACCTGGCGGCAAGATGGGTCTGGCCATGGAGCTGATCCTGACGCCGATCATGCATGAAATGCTGGAGAAGGCCCGCGCCTGATGGATGTGGCGGCAAGCCGCCTGCTGCAGACATGAAAAAAGCCGCTCATCGAGCGGCTTTTTTGATGCGGCAGGGAAAGCGATTATTTGATCTTTGCTTCCTTGTACATCACATGCTTGCGCACCACCGGATCGAATTTCTTGATTTCCATCTTCTCCGGATGGGTGCGCTTGTTTTTGGTCGTGGTGTAGTAATGCCCGGTCTTGGCGCTGGACACCAGTTTGATCTTTTCACGTATCGCCATGCTGAATCTCCTTATACCTTGACGCCGTTCTTGCGCAGATCGGCCAATACAGCATCAATGCCGTTTTTATCGATGATGCGCAGCCCCTTTCGGGAAACACGCAGGCGCACCCAGCGGTTCTCGCTTTCCACCCAGAACCGGCGATAGTGCAGATTCGGCATGAAACGCCGACGGGTTTTGTTATGTGCGTGAGAAACATTGTTACCGAATACGGTACGTTTCCCGGTAATCTGACAAGTTCTGGACATCGTTGTATTCCTTGAGAGAATCTTTTCTGGTGATCGCCCGCTGCGGGTTTCCCATAAACAGGCGCGCGTTTATATCAAAAATAACGCGATGAGCATAGTATTTTTCGGCATTCAGGCAAATTCTTCGGCAAATTTCTCCGCTGCCACCAGCGCCGCGCTGACCCGCTCCGCGTCCGCGCCAGGATATATGCCCCAGTTCACGCAGGTTTTCAACGTCGTCACGCCACAATACTTCAGCACACCCTGTATCGGTTCCAGATATTGCGCGGACAGGCTGGCGCTGTTCGGGCTGCCCACGTTCACCAGCAAGCCAGTCTTGTGGGACAACAGGCCATGCGCGCCATTTTCATCGAACGAAAAAGCAAAACCGTTGGTCATCACCCGTTGCAGCCAGCCCTGCAACATCGCCGGCGGCGTCGCCCACCATACCGGCCAGGCCAGCACCAGATTATCGGCCGCCATCAGACGTTGCTGGCAAGCCGCTATCTTGTCAGGCACCTTGTGTTCCCGCCAAAGCGCATATTCGTCAGCGGAGACTACCGGGTCGAAACCATCCTTGTGCAAATCCAGCACATCCACCTCGCCACCCAGCGCCTTGACGCGGCTGGCAAAACGATCCGCCAACCCGTGAATCAGGGCATCCGGATCGGGGTGGGCGACAACAAGCAAGGTTCGCATGGCAAATAACATTCTTTGTGAAACGGGGCGCAGAGTGTACCCGAATTACCCCTTCCGCGAACGCGCCCGAAGGATATATGTCAGAGTAGCCCGGATTCGCTGAACGAAGTCACCACGCCGTCGCCGACGATAAAGTGGTCCAGCACGCGCACGTCCACCAGCCGCAGGGCATCAACCAGACGCGTGGTAATGGCTTTGTCGGCCTGGCTGGGTTCGGCCACGCCGGACGGATGGTTATGCGCCAGTATCACCGCGCTGGCGTTATGGGACAGGGCCTTTTTCACTACTTCGCGTGGATGCACGGAAGAGCCATCCACCGTGCCGTAAAACAGTTCCTCGAAACCAATCACCCGATGGCGACTATCCAGAAAAAGGCAGGCGAACACTTCCTGCTGAAGATCGCGCATGCAGGCGCTCAGATAGGTTTTCACCACATCCGGCGAAGTCAGTGCCTGATCCTTGCTGAGTTCCTCACCCAGATATCTTCGGCCTATCTCCAGAGCAGCCTGCAAAAGGGCGAATTTCGCCGGTCCCAGTCCTTTCATACTGCACAGTTCCGCCTGCGGCGCATTGAGTATGCCGCGCAGCGATCCGTATTCACGCAGCAGTTCCCGGCCCACGTCGATGGCGGATTTTCCGCGGATGCCGGTGCGCAGAAATATGGCCAGCAGCTCGGCATCAGACAGCGCGCGGCTGCCACGACTGAGCAGTTTTTCCCGTGGCCGTTCTTCTTCCGGCCAGTCCCTTATGGGCAGCATGATGGTTTCTCTTCGATAATTGCCTGGGTTCACATAGAATGTAGCCGCCAATGAAAAAATTGCAAAATAAACATATAGTTCTTGCTATTAGCGGCGGCATAGCCGCGTACAAGTCCGCCGATCTGGCGCGGCGCTTGCAGGACGCGGGCGCAAGCGTACGTGTGATCATGACCGAATCGGCGCAGGAATTCGTCACGCCGCTGACCTTCCAGGCGCTGTCCGGCAATCCGGTGGTCACCGCCGGTAGCGCCGCCAATGGCATGGCCCATATCGAACTGGCGCGCTGGGCCGATCTGGTGCTGGTCGCGCCCGCCACCGCCGACTTCATCGCCCGCCTGATTCACGGTCGCGCCGATGATCTGGTCGCCGCATTGTGTCTGGCCACCGGCGCTCCTGTCGCCGTTGCGCCCGCCATGAACCGGCAGATGTGGGAAAACCCGGCCACCCGAACCAATATCCAACTGCTGGACCAGCGCGGCATCCAGCGCTTCGGCCCGGCGCAAGGCTCACAGGCCTGCGGCGAAACCGGCTATGGCCGCATGCTGGAGCCGCAGGAACTGGTAGAGCAATGCGCCACGCTGTTCGACAGCGGGCGGCTCCAGGGCGTCAGCATATTGATTACCGCCGGGCCCACCCAGGAACCCATCGACCCGGTGCGCGTCATCACCAACCTCAGCTCCGGTAAAATGGGCTATGCCGTCGCCCGCGCTGCGCTGGACGCTGGCGCGAAGGTGACGCTGGTCTCCGGCTCCACCTGCCTGACGCCGCCTGAGCGAGTGAAAACGGTCAGAGTGCAGACTGCGCAACAGATGTTCGACGCCGTCCACGAAAGGCTGGACGATACGCAGATTTTTATCGGCATCGCCGCTGTCTCCGATTACCGCGTGGAGGAACCGGCGCAGAGCAAACTAAAAAAATCCGCCGATACGCTGGAAATCAAACTGGTGAAAAACCCTGACATACTTGCCAGCGTCGCCGCCCGCAACCCGCGCCCTTTCTGCGTGGGTTTTGCGGCAGAAACTGATCATCTGGAAGATTATGCCCGCAAAAAACTGGAACAGAAACGCCTGGACATGATCGCCGCCAATCTCGTCGGCGGCGAAACCGGCGGCATCGGCACAGACGACAACGCACTGTTGTTGCTTACGCCCCACAGCAAGGTAGAATTGCCGCGCGCGGCCAAATCACAGCTGGCCCGCCAACTCATCGAACACATGGCGAATCATTATTTTGAACAAAAAAATCCAGCTTAAAATCCTCGACCCGCGCCTGGGCAACGAATTCCCCCTGCCCGCTTACGCCACCGACGGCTCTGCCGGCGTTGACCTGCGCGCCTGCGTGGATGAACCGATCACCCTGAATCCCGGCGAAACAAAACTCATCCCCACCGGCATGGCCGTGCATATCGCCGACCCGTCGCTGGCCGCCACCCTGCTACCGCGCTCGGGTCTGGGGCACAAACATGGCGTGGTGCTGGGCAACCTGGTAGGGCTGATCGATTCCGACTACCAGGGCCAGGTTTTCGCCTCCATGTGGAATCGCGGCGACACGCCTTTCGACATCGCGCCGGGCGACCGTATCTGCCAGATGGTTTTCGTGCCGGTAGTGCAGGTGGATTTTGATATTGTGGAAGAATTTGACCAATCTCAACGCGGAGATGGCGGATTCGGGCATACTGGAAAAAACTGAATATTGAATTGATTGGACGCGGCTCAATCACACCCTCTCCCGAAATCGGGAGAGAGTCAGGGACAGGGTTCACAACCAAACCCCGGTGCATGCCACCCCTCACCCCGGCCCTCTCCCCTCAAGGGGAGAGGGTGTAACAAGCAGCGCATGAACAAAACCAAACCGAAGGAAAAAACATGAGCGAGAACAACTTCCCCGACGAGATTTTCAAGGCCTACGACATCCGCGGCATCG
>JALXFQ010000319.1 GCA_027067235.1 Gammaproteobacteria bacterium | reverse complement strand
GTTCACGCGTCAGGTTGGTCGCGGGAAACGTGGGCGCGGCATACAGCCGGGCGAACACCTCCAGCGCCGGATCCAGCAGTTTCGGGTCGCTCAGGCTGCGCAGTTCCAGCAGCCCCATGTCGCGCAGACTGGTGGCACCCATCTCGGCACCGAGGCCGTCGAAATGCTCGGCTATCTGGTCGGCGTTCATGCCCTCCACGCCTTCCACCAGCATGTGGTTGGTCATGCGCGCCAGTCCGGCCTTTTCCGGCTGGTCGCGCGCCGAACCGGCGTCGAAAGTCACCTGCGCCTGCACAATGGGCAACTGGTGAGTTTCGACAAACAGCACTCTGGCGCCGTTGGATGTGGTCCAGGTCTGGATAGTAGGCACGGCCATGGCCTGCCCGGCCCACAGCAGCGCTGCCGCGGCGATACTTTTTATGCTAATGCCCATGGATCATGCCTCCCCTGTTATGCTTTTTGCCGACGTCTTTCGGGTCGATGGGTATCATGTCCAGATAGGCCACCACGCGGTTGTCATCCACCAGATATTTGTTGATCACCGCTTTCACCTGATCCGCCGTAATCGAGCGCACCTTGCTGACGTATTGATCCGACACCGTCCAGTCCAGACCGACTGTTTCATACTGGCCCAGCTTCATGGCCTGGAAAAAAACCGAATCCTGCTGGAACACGTCGGAGGCGATGACCTGCGCCTTGATGCGCTCCAGCTCTTTTGGGGTCGGTCCGTTTTTACCAAGATCGGCTATTTCCGCCAGCATGGCCTGCTCCACTTCCTTTTCGCTGTGACCGGCGCTGGGATTGGCGTCCACCAGAAACAGGGTGGAGCCGCGGTGCAGCATGTTGTAGCTGGCGCTGGCCTGTGCCACCAGGCCCTTGCCCCGCTGCAGGTTTTTCGGGAAACGGGCGCTGTCGCCGCCGGCCAGCAGGCCGTTCAGCACCTCCAGCGCGTAGGGCTCCCAGTCGTTTTCCGGATGTTCTCGCGACAAAACCGGCACATGCCAGCCGGTAATGACGTAGGGCACCGTGGCCGGCGCCTTCACAGTCACTGTTTTCAGGCCCTGATGCCGCGGTTCCGGCGCCAGCGCCTTGCGCTTGATGCCGCTGGGCTGGTGCGGTCCGTAGTATTTTTTCGCCAGTTCGATGGTCTTCAGCGGGTCTACATCGCCCACCACCACCAGGGTGGCGTTGTCCGGCGCATACCATTGCTGGTACCAGTCGCGGATGTCCTGCGCAGTTAATTTCTCCAGATCCTTCATCCAGCCGATCACCGGGCGCCCGTAGGGATGCTGTTTATAAGCCGTCTGGTTGAACTTTTCATAAACCCGGGCTTCCGGGTTGTCGTCGGTGCGCATGCGGCGTTCTTCCATCACCACCTTCACTTCCTTGGCGAACTCGCTGTCGTCCACCACCAGATTGCGCATGCGGTCGGACTCCAGCTCGAAACTGATGGGCAGGCGGGATTTTTCCAGGGTCTGGAAATAAGCGGTATAGTCAGTACCGGTAAAAGCGTTTTCGCGGCCACCGTTTTCCGCAATGATGTTGGAAAACTCGCCGACGCCATGTTTTTTCGTGCCCTTGAACATCATGTGCTCGAGCACGTGGGCAACGCCGGTTTTGCCGTCAGGCTCGTCACTGGCGCCCACCTTGTACCAGACCTGCGCCACCACCACCGGTGCGCGATGATCTTCCTTGACGATGACCTTGAGGCCGTTGTCCAGCGTCACGTCATGCACGAAAGGCGACAGTTTGCCCGCATGGGTCGCCAGTTGTGGCTGGTGATTTGGTGCGCTCTGGCAACCGGCCAGCAGCAAAGCCGCCAGCGCCGGCAGCAGCGCCTGTTTCCTGATACCCATAAAGATTCGATTTGTCCTTTGGTTGTTTTCTGGTTTAGACCGTCGCTGCGCCAGCGATCCCGCCATTGCCGCCTTTCCAGCGCCAAAACCGTCAGTCTGGCGGCAGCCCGGTGACGGCGGAAAATCTTCAGCTGTTACCGGGCTTTTCCGGCGACGCGGCATTTTCCGTATGAGGCGGGAATGTTACGATAGTTCCTTTGACCACAGCACTGCCTTGCGCAATTTTATATGGAAAAACCGGTAAAAAAAGGCCTTTTCGGCCGTCTGCGGGAAAAACTTGGCCGCAGCCGCTCCACCTTCGACGAATCGCTCGGCGAGGCGGTCAGGCACCCCGAGACGCCCGACCCCGATCTCGCCGACAAACTGGAGGAAGCCCTGTTGCTGGCCGATGTAGGCATGGACGCGACCCAGCGCATCATGGGTGCAGTGCGCCGGCTGTCGGGCAAAAAGCAGCAACTCGCCAGCGAGGTGCTGCCGGTAGCCAAACAGGCCATGCTGGATATACTCGGGGACAATTACGGGCCGCTGGCTACCGCTGTGGCGAGCCCGTTTGTGATCATGGTGGTGGGCGTCAATGGCGCCGGTAAAACCACCACCATCGGCAAACTGGCGCTGCAGTTCAAGAATCAAGGCAAATCGGTGATGCTCGCCGCTGGCGACACCTTCCGCGCCGCCGCCATCGAGCAACTGCAACAATGGGGCGAGCGCAATCAGGTGCCGGTCATTGCCCAGGCCCACGGTTCGGACTCGGGGGCAGTCGCCCATGACGCCATGCAGGCAGCCAGGGCGCGCGGCGTCGATATACTGATCATCGACACCGCCGGCCGCCTGCATACGCAGGACAACCTGATGGCGGAACTGGGCAAAATCAAACGTGTCATTGGCAAGATGGATGAAACCGCGCCCCACGAAGTACTGATGGTGATCGACGGCGGCACCGGCCAGAATGCCATCCGCCAGGTGCAACAATTCAACGAGGCGGTTGAGCTGACCGGGCTGGCGGTCACCAAGCTCGACGGTACCGCCAGGGGCGGCGTGTTGCTGGCGGCCGCCAGTCGCTTTCATCTGCCGATCCGCTATATCGGCGTCGGTGAAGGCCTGGAGGATCTGCGTATCTTCAACCCTGAAGCATTCATTGATGCGTTGATGCCTGAATGATCACCTTTCATAACGTGTTCAAACGCTACGAAGCGAGCGGCGACGCCCTGCGCAATGTTTCTTTCCACATCGAGGGCAGCCAGTTTGTTTTCCTTATCGGCCATTCCGGCGCGGGCAAGAGCACCTTGCTGAAACTGGTTTCCGCCATCGAAAAACCTACCCGCGGCCAGGTGATCGTCAACAGCCATAACCTGAACAAGCTGGGCAATCGCCGCATTCCCGAATTCCGGCGCGGCCTGGGGATTATTTTCCAGGACCACAAACTGCTGCATGACCGCACCGTGTTCGACAATGTGGCCCTGCCCCTGATCGTCGCCGGCACGCCGCATCAGGAAATCCAGAAACGCGTGCGTGCGGCGCTGGACAAGGTCAGCCTGGCGCACAAGGAAAAGGTCTACCCCATTACCCTGTCCGGCGGCGAACAGCAGCGCGTCGGCATCGCCCGCGCCGTGGTCAACCGGCCCGCCCTGCTGCTGGCGGACGAACCCACCGGCAATCTCGACCCTGACCTGTCGGACGAGATCATGGATCTGTTTGCGGAATTCAACCACCACGGCATGGCGGTGCTTATCGCCACCCATGACCTGCGCCACATACACCGGCTGGAAAAACCGGTACTGGAACTGGAAAAAGGCGAAATGGTCTGGGATGACGATGAAGACGAGGACAGCTACTGATGGCGGCGTCCGTCTGGCTGCATAATCACGCCACCAACCTGGCCCGCGCCGCGCGCAGCATGGCGGCCTCGCCGCTGGGCAGCCTGATGACCATATCGGTCATCGCCATCACTCTGGCCCTGCCCGCCGGATTGTACGGCGCGCTGGAAAACGCGCAGAAACAGGTCGCCGGCTGGGAGGGCAAGCCACAGATCTCTCTGTATCTCACCACGGATGGTGCCGCGCAAGACGCCAATCCGCTGCTGCAGCAGATCAGGGCGCTGCCGGGCGTCGCCGAAGTCACCTATATCTCTCCTGAACAGGGACTGAAAGATTTCCAGGCGGTTTCCGGCTTCCGTGAGGCATTGAATGTACTTGACGAAAATCCGCTGCCCGCGGTGATCAAGGTGCGGCCTGGCGTGACAGCGGAAAATCCGCAGGCGTCGCGTCAGCTGTTCGAGCAGCTGCAAACGCTCCCGGGCGTGGAAACCGCACAGATGGATCTGGCCTGGGTGCAACGACTGCATAGCCTGCTGGAACTGGGCAAGCGCATCGCCTGGGTGCTGTCGGGCCTGCTGGGCATGGCTATCTTGCTGGTGATCGGCAATACCATCCGGCTGGCCATCCTCAATCGCCGCGACGAAATAGAAATCATCAAGCTGATCGGTGGCTCGGATGCCTTCATACGCCGGCCTTTTCTCTATACCGGTTTGCTGCAGGGATTGCTGGGCGGCATCCTCGCCTGGCTGCTGCTGATTGTGGCCATCGCGCTGCTGGCCGGGCCGGCACAGAAGCTGGCCGAACTGTACGGAAGCGGGCCGTTGCTGGGCTACCCGTCCATCGTTACCGGCGTGGCGCTGGCGCTGATCGGCGCGGTGCTGGGCTGGCTTGGCTCACGGCTGGCGGTAGCGCGACATCTGCGCGACATCAAGCCGCGCTAAACCGGCACGCCTGCTCAGGTCTTGCGCAGCGGTATCCACTGACCCCTGCCCAGCCGCTCGCCCCTGGCCAATGCCTGATAAGTATAAGCCTGGGCGATAGTAAGCGCTGGCTTGACTTTTTCGCCCAGGGCCAGTTGCGCGGCCACGGCCGCAGCCAGCGTGCAGCCGGATCCGTGATACTCGTGGGGCAGACGCGGCCAGCTCATCTCGCTGGTGTTGCCATTGGCGCTGTAGAGCTTGTTGTGAATCTTGCCGCTGCCGGCATGGCCGCCCGTAACGAAGACATGGCCGCAGCCGAGCGCCAGCAGGTCGGCTGCGGCCATGTCTTCGTTACGGGCGGCCATGCCGGC
>JALXFQ010000318.1 GCA_027067235.1 Gammaproteobacteria bacterium | reverse complement strand
GCATGTAGATCTTGTTGGGCTGCAGCTTGATGCTCTTCTTCAGGCCCAGCGTAGTGCGCCAGCTTACGCTCTGTTTTTCCAGGTCGATCTTGATGTCGCGCGGAATATAGACCAGATCCGGGAAGCGCTTGTCGATGGCGTGGCCTTCTTCCTGCACCTCGAGCATGTCGCCAAACATTTTGATCACGTCCTTCAGGGTGTGCGGGTCCTTGCGGGTGCGACTGTCGGCGCCGTATTCCGTGCCGTGGTTGCGGCGGGCGAAGGCAAGCGCGCCGCCGGCGTGCTCTTCTTCTGCCAGACCGTACAGATTGGCGGCGTAACTGAGCATGGTTTTGACTTCTTTCTTGCAATAGCCGTAATAGTTGTCGGCCAGCACCGTAACGATGACGCCGCGCCTGTCGCGCAGGGTGATCTTGAAGCCCTGACCATCGTTGTACAGCTCTTTCGGATCCTGCCAGCACATGCCGTCGCGGCGCTGGCGCGGCGTGGCGTCGGCGTAGGCGGGCAGCCCCAGCTCCTTCTTGGTCAATCGTGTCAAATGCGGCGCCAGAATGACGCAGCCGGTGTGGCCGGTCCAGTGATCGGTGTCCAGGGCTGCGTCATGTTCAGCCAGGTAGGGGTTGCCGGCGTTGCCGAAAATGCTTTCCACAAAGTCCAGGTTGCTGACCAGATTGCCAGGCGCGAAAAAGCGGATTTCCATGCTTTTGGCGGGCGCAATACCAGGGATTTCCGGACATACCCTGGGTCGCAACAGCAGGGAAACGAACATTTTCGCCGGGTTATCGTTATTGGCCGAGAACGGCAGCTGTATCAGGTCATCGGGCGGCGTCAGGGCGGCGCGCAACAGGCGCGCAGCGGTGACGCGCGGAACCTCTTTCTTGTCGCCGGGAACCGGCAGGCCGCCTTCGGCAATGTGGAATGAGCCTTTGGTGGTGCGCCGATCGGACGCCGGATTGTGCAATACGCCCTGTTTTACGCGGTAGGAGTTGATGATGTCGGACTGGAACTCGTCGGCGCCGGCCGGGATCGACAGTTCCCGCGCCACGCCATGACGATCCAGCACCAGGGTGTTGCCAGGCAGCTTCGGGGTTTCCGCCAGATCGCAGTCTTTCAGATAGACGTCGATGAAATCCTGAATGCGGCGATCTGCCGGGCACAGATAGTTTGACAGCAGGCGCGACTTTTCACGGTAGCTTTGCAGCAGATCGGAAGAAACCGACAGAAAATCATCATCCTTGCCGGTCAGGGTAACGGGCTGTCCGGAAGAAGACAGTTTCAGGTTGATGTACAGCCGCAGGCGACGGCGCTCTTCCTCGGGGTCGATATCGTGTTCATGTAATCCCAGTGCTTTTTCCAGATCCAATTACCTTACCTCTGTGCCAGTGTTTGCACCGGCCGCCACCGCATGATTGCCGTGGCGCGCCGGTTATTGCGCTGATGCGCAGCCGCAGCATTTTACACGAGGCGGGGGATTTTTTCGAATGGCTGAACAGCGGCGCCCGCCTGGCCAGCGCCGGATTACAGGCGTACCAGCCCGCCGGAATAGTGTATCGGGCCGGAAGGCTGGTTGCCGGGCGAGCCCTCCATGGGCTCGACGCTGACAGCAAAGGCCTTGACGTTGTCGAGATGTTCGATCATCTCGGGGTCGATCTTGATTTCACGCTTGCCGCTGGTGGGCACAACGCC
>JALXFQ010000317.1 GCA_027067235.1 Gammaproteobacteria bacterium | reverse complement strand
GATGGCGTTATCGAAGGAAATGGTGGTGGCCTCACCGTCGTTATCCACGACCAGCGTATTGGGGCTGCTGAATCGCCCGTAACCATTGATGATTTGCACCTTGCGCTGTTTTGCCATGGCCGCCAGCCCGCCGGTAAGTTTGCCCACCACGGAATCCTTCCAGCCACGCAGCTTGTCGATGTCGATTTCCAGCTCGCCAAAGACCACGCCCTTGTCGGCCATGCTGTGCGCTTCATCAATAACTTTGGCGGCATGCAACAGCGCCTTGGAAGGGATGCAGCCCACGTTCAGACAGACCCCGCCGATATTGGCATGGCGCTCCACCAGAACCACTTTCCTGCCCAGATCCGCCGCGCGAAAAGCCGCCGTGTAGCCGCCGGGGCCGGAGCCCAGCACCAACACTTCGGCGTGCATGTCCGCATCAGGCGCGTCTGCAACGGGAGCTGGCGCGGGCTGTTCCGGCGCTGTTTCAACGGGCGCTTCAACTGGCTCCGGCTCGGCCTCTCCAGCCTCTTCCGCCTCCACCATGGCGATGACCGAACCCTCGGACACCCTGTCGCCCACGGCAACGGTAATCTCCTTCACCACCCCCGCCACCGGCGACGGAATATCCATGGCCGCCTTGTCCGACTCCAGCGTAATCAGCGAATCCTCGACATTCACCGGGTCACCGGGTGACAGCAATATGTCGATAACCTCGACCTGTTCGAAATCACCAATATCCGGCACGCGCACTTCAACTGTCTTGCTCATCGGGCTATCCCGTATTTTCTTTATTGGAAATCACCCTAGTCTACCCAATCCGGTCTATACTTAGAAAGGAGAATCACAACTGAATACGAGCGCTTTGAAATGAAAATCCGGATTGGCCTGTTTGCCCTGCTTTTGCTTGTATCCGCCTGCTCTTCGCCTGAGCGGGAAGCGCCGAAGAACAAGGCCAGCGCGCCCTGGCAAACCCAGCTGGATGCTCTGGACAAGGCCAAACAGCTAGAGGGGCAAATACTGGATCACGACCGCAAACGTCGGGATCAGCTGGAAAAAATGACCCGATAGTCGCCCGGAGAAAACTGATGGCAGCCGACAACACGACAGAATCATCACCGGTTACGCTGGTCGGTACGGGTTCGCAAAAGTCCGATCTGGCCGCTCTGGAAGCGGAAAACCGGCAGCTGCGCGAGGAACTGGAATCGCTCAGAAAGGCCGACAGGAAGGCTGTCAGAAAACATGGCCGGGAACTGTCGCTGAAGCCCTACCAGGCCGAACTGATCCAGTTGCAACGCTATCTGGAAGAAACCAACCGGCGCATGATCATCATCTTCGAGGGCCGCGATGCCTCGGGCAAGGGCGGCACCATTCGGCGTATCGCGCGCTACATGAACACCAAGCATTATCGCATCGTCGCCATGAGCAAACCGACCTCCGAGCAGCGCAGCCAGTGGTATTTCCAGAAATACGTGCGCGAATTCCCCCGCGGCGGCGAGATCGTGATGTTCGATCGCAGCTGGTACAACCGTGCCATGGTGGAGCCGGTGTTCGGCTTCTGCACGCCAGAGGAATACAAGAACTTCATGAAAGGCGTGGTCGGCTTCGAGAAAGACATCGTGCGCCAGGGCACCGTACTCATCAAACTCTATTTCTCGGTCACCAAGGAAGAGCAGGCGCGGCGCTTCGAAAGGCGCAAGACCGACC
>JALXFQ010000316.1 GCA_027067235.1 Gammaproteobacteria bacterium | reverse complement strand
CCAGAGCGCTGAAGGTGGTGACCATGCCCTTGGGCGAGTCATATTCCTGCTGGCCCTGTTGATACAGCCAGCGATTCAGCGCGGTCATGACTTTCTGTACCGATTGCTTCACCGACCAGGATTCCGGTGTGCCGTAGTAATCGTCCAGAAACATGCGCACGCTGAGCTGGGCCGCTTCCTTGCCGCCATCGGAACCGCTCATGCCATCGGCAATGGCGACCGCGATGCCTTTGTAAAACAGGTCGGGCGGCTGCGGCATGTGAGCGCCATAAAAGTCGTCGTTGTCATCCTTGACGCCCTGATGGCTGTACTGGCCAAGGGAAATGGCGAGTTTGTCGGTCATGTCACGATACGGGATTCAGTGGTGCGCATCTGCCAAGCCTAAAGCCTGAAGCCCCCGGCCTCAACTTATCCCACATCGATCAGCTGCACCGAACCATCGGGCATGACCTCGGCAATCTTGCCTTTGGGTTCCTGCATGAACAGGCCGACAACAAGCAAGATCACCACCGCACAAGCGCCAATAATCAGGAAAAAGGTCGAGGCGTCTACGAAGGAAAATGCCGTCAGAAACGTTACTGCGCCGACATTGCCGTACGCGCCCACCATACCGGCGATCTGGCCGGTCATGCGGCGCTTGATCAGTGGCACTATGGCGAAAACGGCGCCTTCGCCGGCCTGCACGAAAAAGGAGCACATCATGGTGGCGGCCACCGCCAGTGCAATGGGCCAGCTCGAATCAATCTGCGCCAGCAGCAGATAGCCGATGGAAAGGCCGCCGATCAGCACCATCAGCATACGCTTGCGGCCAAACTTGTCAGAGAACATGCCGCCGCCGGGGCGCGCCACCAGATTCATGAAGGCAAACCCCGCCGCCAGCATGCCGGCCTTTACCGGATCCAGATCGAAAGTGTCGCGGAAAAAGCCCGGCAGCATGGAAACGACCGCCAGTTCCGAGCCAAAGGTGACGAAATAGGCCAGATCCAGCACCGCCACCTGGGAAAAACGGTAGCGATGCATATCCGGTACTTCCTCGCTGAGAATGTGCTTGTTGATGCGGTACATGTGGGAAAGCTGGTACAGATAGATCGCGCCCAGCGCAGCGTAGACGGCGTCGGCAAACAGCGGCGACAGTATTTTCAGGTTGGCCGGGCCCAGTTTCCAGGTCAGCACCGCCAGCGCCGCATACATGGGCAGGTTCATCAGGGCATAGAGCAGGAAATCGCCGCGGCTGGTGATTTCCATGGCGCCCATTTTTTGCGGCTTGAAATAGGTGGAACCCTGCGGCGTGTTGCGGGCGCGCACATAAAAAATGACCGAGTAGATCAGAGTCAGCAGGCCGGTGAAAACAACCGCCCAGCGCCAGCCGCCCAGCCACAGGGCGATGCCCGGCAGGGTCATGGCGGCGGCCGCGGAGCCGAAATTGCCCCAGCCGCCGTAAATGCCCTCGGCCAGACCGACTTCCCGGTGCGGAAACCATTCGGCAATCATGCGTATGCCGATAACAAAACCCGCGCCTACGAAGCCCATGAGAAAACGCGCAGCCAGCAGCGTTTCATAATCCCTGGCAAAGGCAAAAAAGAAGCACAGGACGCTGGAAGCCAGCAAAAGGCCCGAATACACCAGCCGCGGGCCAAAGCGATCCACCAGCATGCCGATAATGATGCGGGCGGGAATGGTCAGCGCCACGTTCAGAATCAGCAGCGCCTTCCATTGCTGCATGTTCATGCCGAAAGTCTGCATGATGGCATCGCGCAGCGGCGCATGATTGAACCAGACAAAGAAAGACAGGAAAAAAGCGATCCAGGTCAGGTGCAGGGTGCGAATTTTGGCCTTGCTGAAGTCAAAAATATTCAGGCGCGGTGCAGACATGAGACAGAATCCTCAAACATGGTACTGCCGGGGGGCACGCAATTAATATGCCAAGGATGCACGGCCTTTTGTGCGCAATCGGCGTGCAGCCAGAGCCGGCGCTGGCCGGAGCTGCCCGGATAAAGCATCAAGCGGATGCCAGGGGGGGCGCAGCAGGCGTATCCAGCCCGCTGCGGTTTTGCGGTCTGCTTCGTCCCGGGGCGTGTCTGCAATGGTTTGGTGCGTTTGCGGCGCGCTGCTTTGCGGGCAGGATTTCCGCACCAGGGTGGCGAATGCTGTTGAGCTTTGCGCCGAATTTCTATAGTCTCGCCATCCGTTTTTCAGGTGCCGGCGGCCAGACCCGCCGGTTAAACGGGAAACCGGTGAAATCCCGGTACTGCCCCCGCAACGGTAAACGGGTTGTCATTGCATCAGCCACTGGGTCGAACAGCCCGGGAAGGCGCAATCGACTGATCCCCGTGAGTCCGGATACCGGCCTGATTGTCTTCTGTTTTTTTAACTTTGCACGGGTGGTGCAAAAGGATATTCAATGAAACGATTCAACCAAACCGCTGTTTCCGGGCTGCTGGCAGCCTCCGTTTTTCCACTGGCCGTGGCCGCTTCCGAGCAGCCGCCGCTGACCATCGTCATTACCGGCTCGCGTACCGCGCAGACGGTTGACGAGACCCTGGTGCCGGTGACCGTGATTACGCGCAAGGACATTGAGGACAAACAGGCGCAGACCGTTGCCGGGTTGTTGCGCGATGTGCCGGGCCTGGTTATCAGCAACAACGGCGGCCTGGGCAAGGCCACCTCCATTCGCCTGCGCGGCACCGAATCGGACCATGTGCTGGTGCTCATGGATGGCGTCAAGATTGGCTCCGCCACCACCGGCACCGCGGCGATTCAGCACATTCCGGTGGAACTCATTGATCGCATCGAAGTGGTGCGCGGCCCGCGCGCCAGTCTCTACGGTTCCGAAGCCATCGGCGGCGTCATCCAGATTTTCACCCGCAAGGGTCAGGGCGGCTTTCGTCCCTACGCCGCGGCTGGCGCCGGCAGCCACAATACCACGCGCTTGAATGCCGGCGTTTCCGGTGGTTCCGATGGCGGCTGGTTCGGCGCGGATATTGCCTCCATCGACAGCGACGGTTTCAACGCCTGCCGCGGCAAACCTTCGCCCGATGGCGCCGGCTGTTTTACCGACGAGCCGGACGACGATGGTTACAATGACCTGTCCTTTTCCCTGAATGGCGGCGTCAGGCTGGGCAACCGGGTCACCCTGTCCGGCCGCGCCTTTCGCAGCGACGCCGATACCCAGTACGACGGCAGCAGCGTCAACCAGAGCGACGCCACGGTGCAGAGCCTGGGCCTGAACGCGGATATTGTCGCCAGTGAAAACTGGACCGTGCATCTGACCGGCGGGCAATCGCGTGATATTTCCGACAATTTCAGGGACGGCGACTACAAAAGCCGGTTCGACACCCGGCGCGACCAGTTTAGCTTTCAGAACGACGTGAAAATCGGCGCCGGCGGCCTGCTGGTGGCCGGTGTGGATTACCTCAAAGACAGCGTCGGCGGCAGCACCGACTACGCCGTGACCGCGCGCGACAATACCGCGGTTTTTGGCCAGTACCAGACCCGACTGGGCGCCCATGACGTACAGTTTTCGCTGCGCAACGACGACAACCAGCAGTTCGGCAATTTCACCACCGGCGGTGTTGGCGTGGGTCATCAGTTCAAATCAGCGCGGGTGACGGCCTCCTACAGCACCGCGTTCAAGGCGCCGACTTTCAATGAACTGTATTTTCCCGGTTTCGGCAACGCCGATCTGGGGGTGGAAAAAGCCCGCAGCCTGAATGTCGGCGTTTCCGGCGATGCCGCGCCGGGCCGTTACACGGCCAATCTGTTCCATACCCAAATCGACGATTTGATTGCCTATGATGCCGCCGCCGGCGCGCCCGCCAATATCGACGAAGCGCGCATCACCGGTCTGGAGCTGACTCTGGACAGCCATCTGGCGGGCTGGGATGTAGCCACCAGCCTGACTTTCCAGAACCCGCGGGCATCTTCCGGCGTGAACGACGGTCATCGCCTGCCGCGCCGGGCGAAAAACTTCGGCTCCATCGACATCAGCCGCGCCCTCGGCAAGCTGCGCTTCGGCGCCGCCATCCACGCTCAGGGCAGCGCTTATGACGACCTCGCCAACACCCGCAGGCTGGACGGCTTTGCCACCGTCGATGTGCGCAGTGAATATGCCCTCGCCAAAGCCTGGAAGCTGGACCTGCGCATCAATAACATTTTTGATGAGGACTACGAGACCGCGGCGTTCTACAACCAGGACGGCGTCAACGGCATGTTGACGCTGCGTTATGCGCCCGAGTAGAGCCGACCGCGACGGGTGCGGCGGCCTCATCGCCGCCGCATTCGGCCTGTTTCTGCTGGCGTCGTGTCCGGCGCTGGCGCAGGTGCAAACGGTGGACGACCTGGGCAACCGGGTGGTGCTGCCGCATCCCGCCCGGCGCATCGTCAGTCTGGCGCCGCACAATACCGAAAACCTGTTCAGCGCCGGCGCTGGCCAGTGGCTGGTGGGCGCGGTGGAGCACAGCGATTTCCCGCCCGCGGCCAGCGCCATTCCACGCATCGGCAACTACAAACAGATCAACACCGAAGCGCTGCTGGCGTTGCGGCCGGACCTGGTGGTGGTCTGGGCCAGCGGCAACCCGCCGGCGCTGCTGGCGAAGCTGGAAAAACTCGGCCTCACCCTGTTTTATTCCGAGCCAAAAACCTTTCCCCAGGTGGTGGACAACATCCGCCGGCTGGCGATACTGGCCGGCACCGAAAAGCACACCCCGGCAAATCTGAAAAAACTGCTGGCGCAATACGCGAAACTGAAAGATGAACACCGCGGCCTGACCCCGGTCAGCGTTTTCTACCAGCTCTGGAACGAACCGCTCATCACCCTCAACGGCAACCAGCTGGTGAGCCACGCCATCGAGGCGTGCGGCGGCCGCAATGTATTCGCCGATCTGCCCATGCTGGCGCCGCGCATCAATGTGGAAGGCGTGCTGGCGCAGGACCCGGAGGTGATACTGCTGGCCACCCACGACGGTAAAAACAACGCCTGGGCACA
>JALXFQ010000315.1 GCA_027067235.1 Gammaproteobacteria bacterium | reverse complement strand
CCCACCTGTTCATGGATCGAGCGGATCAGCGCGTCGATGCCGGCCCCGGTTTTGGCGGAAATGTAATAGCGGTTTTGCCTGAAGCCGGCTTGATCTCCCGTTAAATCCACCTTGTTGACGATAGTGAATACTCGCTTATCATCGGTGTCACTAAACTGCCGAATGTGACTGTCGGCGTCTTCCGGATCACCTGCTTGCACGATATGCAGCACCAGATCGGCTGTGGCAATTTTCTCGCCAGCGCGTCGCACGCCCTCTTTCTCGATGACATCATCGGTGGTGCGCAGACCGGCGGTATCAATAATATGCACCGGCAGGCCCTTGAGGTTGATTTCCAGGCTCAGGGTGTCGCGCGTGGTGCCGGCGATGTCCGAGACAATGGCCCGGTCTTCCCGCGCCAGATAGTTCAGCAGGCTGGACTTGCCGGTATTGGGCTTGCCCGCCAGCACGATATTGACGCCCTCGCGCACCAGCCTGCCCTGCTCCGCGTTTTGCAGTATGCCCTGCAGGTCGGCCGTGATGGCCCTCAGGGACCGGCTGATTGTGGCATCAGCGAGAAAATCAATTTCTTCTTCCGGAAAATCAATCGCCGCCTCGACATGAATACGCAATCGCGTAATGGACTCCACCAGAGCATGGATGAGCCTGGAAAATTCGCCCGTGAGCGAGCGCACGGCGGCGCGCGCGGCATTGGAGGCACCGGCATGTATCAGGTCGGCGATGGCTTCCGCCTGCACCAGGTCCATCTTGCCATTGAGAAAGGCGCGTTCGGAAAATTCACCCGGGCGGGCCAGGCGCGCGCCCAGAGCCAGTATGACTTCCAGCATCAGATCCAGCACCACCGGGCCGCCATGACCCTGTAGTTCCAGCACGTCTTCGCCGGTAAACGAGGCCGGGCCGGGGAAGAAAATGGCGATGCCATGATCAAGTACGACGCCGGACTGGTCCATGAAATCGGCCAGCAGCGCATGGCGCGGTGACGGCAGAACGCCGAGCACGGCGCGGGCGATATCGGCGCTACGGGGACCGGATACCCGGATCACGCCTATGCCGCCATAGCCAGGCGCGGTGGCCACGGCGGCTATTGTGTCATTGGCTGCCGGCTCGATCTCTATTTGGTCGCGCCCAGACTTTTGTTGATGTACCACTGTTGCGCGATGGACAGTATGTTGTTCACAACCCAGTACAGCACCAGACCCGCCGGGAAATACAGGAAGAAAAAGGTGAACACCACGGGCAGAGCCATCATGATTTTTTGCTGCATGGGATCAGCCTGCGGCGGATTCAGCTTCTGCTGCACGAACATGGATATGCCCATGATAATGGGCAGGATGAAATACGGATCCCTGCTGGACAGATCCTTGATCCAGAACGCCCAGGGCGCCTGACGCAATTCCACGCTTTCCAGCAGCACCCAGTACAGGGCGATGAACACAGGTATCTGGATCAGTATGGGCAGGCAGCCGCCCATGGGATTGATTTTTTCCTTGCGGTAAAATTCCATGACCGCCTGCTGGTATTTCTGCTTGTCGTCGCCATAGCGTTCTTTCAGCGTTTTCATGCGCGGGGCGAGATTTTTCATTTTCGCCATGGATTTGTAACTGGCGGCCGACAAAGGGAAAAAAGCCAGCTTGATCAATATGGTCAGTATGATGATGGCCCAGCCCCAGTTACCCACCAGGGTATGTATTTTGCTCAGCAGCCAGAACAGCGGCGCCGATATGGGGGTGAGGACACCATAATCCACTGTCAGCTTCAGGCTTTTGCCATAGCGCGCCATGCGCTTTTGATCCTTGGGTCCGGCGTACAGCTGCATGTTCAATTCGGCCTGTGATCCGGGCGCTATATTGACCGCTGCATTGGAATTGAAACCCACCGCATAGCGTTCATCATCCAGCGACTTTGTATACAGGGTCCAGTCGCCCTGCGGCAGTATCCAGATGGAGGTGAAATAATGCTGCAGCATCGCTACCCAGCCAGATTTGGCTTTGCGGGTCAGCGCTGATTCTGTTATTTCGTCATATTTCAGTTTCTGGAACTTGTCCGCGGGCGTATAGATGGCTGCGCCGGTATAACTGCGGTCGGTGCTGGTCAGGCCTGGCTTGTGTTTCGCCATGTGTTTACGCACCAGCTGACCATAGGGATAAACCGCCAGGCTGTCGCCGGACTGATTGTTGATACGGTATCTGACCTTGATCTGGTAGCGATCCGACTCGAAGATATATTCCTTTATATACTGTACGCCGTTGGTGTCATTCCAGAATAACGGCACCACCAGCTTGCCGTCCTTGCCCATCTGGTAGTGATCGGATTTGGCAGTGTAGGTCGTCTTGTGGTTGGGATAAGTTCCTTCGCGGCCGATGAGTCCGCTTTGCGCAACATACCACTCCGGCGGGATGTCGCTCAACAGCACCGTGGGCTTGTCCGGCTCATTGATGGAAACCGGGTATTTTTTCAGTTTGAGTATGCGCAGATCGCCGCCAAAGGTGTCGATCTCGATTTCGTAGGTATCGGTGCTGACGTGAATGCGCTGTGCTGTATCCGTTCTGGCTTTCCGGGCAGAACGGGCAGCGTCGCCACCCAGGCTGGGTACGGACAGATCGTCAGTCGAAGAGGAGCCCGGGGCTGGAACTGGCAAATCCGCGCCGCCGGCTGTTTGTTGCGTGGCGGCGACTGCCGGCGGCGTTGGCGCATGTTGTTCCTGCCATTTCTGCCAGATCAGAAAAAGCGTAAAGAAAAGCGCGACCAGCAAAAGGGTTCGTTGGTTATCCATTCACCTGTTCTCGAGAGTTTTCGTTTTCGACGGCATGCCGGCAACAGGGGTCAACGGGATCGTAGCCCCCGGCCGACCAGGGGTGACAGCGTAAAATTCGCTTTCCCGCCCGCAGACCGCCGGCCAGCACGCCATGCCTGTCTATGGCTTCCACGGCATAGTCCGAACAGGACGGATAGTATCGACAGTTGTTGCCGAAAAACGGCGAAACCAGCCACTTGTATATCCGTAACAGGCGTATGATCAGTTTGCGCATAGTCTGTGTAGCTCTTGCCAGATTTTATCCAGGGAACGGCGTAATGCCCGGTTGTCTGCTCTTAACACCGCCGGGCGTACGGTAACAACCACGTCACAGGCCGGCAGTTGCTGCTGCCTGAATGATTCCCGAATGACGCGTTTCAGCCGGTTGCGCTGTATCGACGTTTTCACGGCCTTTTTTGAAACCGCTGTACCAAGTCTCGCCTGTGACTGCGAACCGGGCTGATAGCGAACAACAAAGTATTTGTCAGAGATACTGCGCGAAGACGAAAACAACCGCCGGTAATCCGACGGTCGGGTCAGGCGTTTCGATCTGCCGAAGCTCCGCTCCGCGGCCAAGCGGTATTACGCGCTCAGTCTGGCGCGGCCCTTGGCGCGGCGGGCGCGCAATATCGCCCGCCCGCCGCGAGTAGCTTTGCGCGCTCGAAAACCGTGGGTGCGCTTGCGCTTCAGTACGCTCGGTTGAAAAGTACGTTTCATGGCTGAAAAATCCCGATATCCAAAAAAAAATGCCTTCCACGGCGGCAACCGCGAACCGGTGGTTGTAACCCTTGTCCGTGCCGGTTCCCGTGCTCATGTAAAAGGGCGCGAAATGTAATGATTTCAGGCTGTCGTGTCAATGTCTATAATGTTATTTACCCTGTGGATAACTTTTTGCTTTAGGAGTAGAATCCCTCCCCCGCCGGTCAGCAAGACAAGCGCCTGCTGGCGCTGCGAGCCGCGCGCCAGCATGGGAGGGGCGAACCCGGCAGCCACAGACTGGATTGCGGACGGACTGTCTGCAATGACTCGTCGGGGGAGGAGAAGCGGCCAACAGACCGGCGCTCATCAAAAAAATCACATCAAACAGACAGACATCATGAGCCTTTGGGACGATTGCCTTAGCAGAATGGAGAGCGAGCTTTCTCCGGATCAGTTCAATACCTGGCTAAGACCGCTTCACGCTGTGGAGAAATCCGACAAACTGACCTTGCTGGCGCCAAACCGTTTCGTCGCTGACTGGGTCAAGGAAGAATATCTGGAACGCATCGCGGAAGTAGCGGGTTTTTTCTCTGATGATGAACCTGCCGTGGTAGTGGAAGTCGGCAGTGGGCGTTCTGCCAAAGCCAAAAACAACCGGAAAGACACGGCCACTGCCCAGTCTGCTACGCCCGGCAAGGAAAAAATGCGGGTCGGCCGGCTTAACCCGAATTTTACGTTCGACACCCATGTGGAGGGCAAATCCAACGAATTCGCCCGTGCCGCCACGGCCCAGGTGGGGGAAAACCCCGGCACCATGTATAACCCACTGTTCATCTACGGTGGCGTGGGCCTGGGTAAAACCCATCTCATGCAGGCAGCGGGCAATTATATCAGCCAGCATGATCCGGAAGCACAAGTCGCCTACCTGACTGCGGAAGATTTCGTCAACGACATGGTGCGCAGCATACGCCAGGGCAAGATGGACCAGTTCAAGAACAAGTACCGCTCCCAGGACGCCCTGCTCATCGACGATATACAGTTCCTGGCGTCCAAGAACCAGTCCCAGGAAGAATTTTTTCACACCTATAACGCACTGGTGGATAATCGCCGCCAGATCATTATCACCAGTGACCGCATACCGGCTGAGCTTAACAATGTGCAGGATCGCCTGATTTCACGTTTTTCCAGCGGTCTCACCGTGCGCGTTGACGCGCCGGAAGAGGAAACACGGGTGGCCATCGTCAAAAAGAAAGCCATGGATCGCGGCGTCGACCTGCCCGATCAACTGTGTTTTTACATCGCCAAGCATGTTAAATCCAATGTGCGCGTTCTGGAGGGTGCGCTGTATCGCGTCATCGCCAAGCTTGATTTTGCCGGTTTGATCCATGACCCGGATATGGCGCTGGTCAATGAAGCGCTGTCAGAGGTGCTGGGCAACCGGCGCAAAACCATCAGTATTTCGGAAATCCAGAGAACCGTATGCGAAATGAAGGGCATCT
>JALXFQ010000314.1 GCA_027067235.1 Gammaproteobacteria bacterium | reverse complement strand
AACATCCACAACAGGGCTATCAGCCGGCCGCCCAATGTGCGCGGCGTCATGTCGCCGTAGCCGACGGTTGTCATGGTCACCGCTGCCCACCAGATGCCGGAGGCAATGCCCCTGACCGGATTGGGGTCAAAGCTTTCCGGGTTTCTTTTGCGCTCGATCGCCCAGGTGACGGCGCCAATGAGGAAAAGAATGGACAGCAGCGTCAGCATGGTAAAGAGTACCTGCTTTGAAAAAATCCCGCTGAGGACGCTCTTCCAGCCGCCCCTGAGGTTGTTGGGCGTAACAATGCTCAACCCGGTGGAGTAATAGGCATGGCTGAAATCCAGTTTTTTTTCACGATCCGCGGTAATGGTGACCGCCGCGATGCCGGCGTCAAGCGAGCCTTTTTCTATATCAAGCAGCAGTGAATCCAGGTCACGCTCTTCCCACACATACGATACCCCCAGATTTTTCGCGATCAACTCCCAAAGTTCGATACTGATACCATACCATTTGCCGTCTTCATCCTTCATGGCGAACGGTGCGGCTGTTTTTGTGCCAATTTTCAGGGTCTGGGACTGGCTGCCGACAGGGTTTTCCGTGGCTGGCGCAGGGCTGTGATACAGGCTGGCCGCCAGCAGGGCGGCCACAGTGATGACTTGTTTGAACCAAGATCTGCGCATAATCCCCGATATGCTAACCCATCAGTTTTTTCCTTAACAGTTCATTCACCTGCGCCGGGTTGGCCTTGCCTTTGGTGGCCTTCATGGTCTGGCCGACGAAGAAGCCCATGAGTTTTTCCTTACCAGCGCGGTATTGTTCCACCTGGGCCGGGTTGCTGGCGAGTATTTCGTCGATGATGGCTTCTATGGCGCCGCTGTCGGTGATCTGTTTCAAGCCTTTGCTGTCGATAATCGTGTCGGCGTCGCCTTCGCCGTTCCACATGGCATCGAAGACTTCCTTGGCGATTTTCCCAGAGATGGTGTTGTCGACCACGCGCTTGAGCAATCCGGCCAGCTGGTCTGCGCTGACAGGCGCATCGCTGATTTCCATGCCGTCCTTGTTCAGGCGCGAAGTGAGCTCGCCCATGACCCAGTTGGCGCAAAGCCGGGGTTCCGCGCCGCAGGCGGCCACCAGTGCTTCGAAGTAGTCGGCCACCGGGCGCGAGGCGGTGAGCGCTTCGGCGCTGTCCGCCGTCAACTGGTACTGCGCGACAAACCGCTGTTTCCGGGCTTCCGGTAATTCCGGCAGATCATTTCTGGCGGATTCGATCAGCTCGTCGCTGAGTATCAGCGGCGGCAGGTCGGGGCAGGGGAAGTAGCGGTAATCATGGGCTTCTTCCTTGCTGCGCATGGAGCGGGTTTCATCGCGGTCGGCATCGTAAAGGCGTGTTTCCTGCACTACTTCGCCGCCGGATTCGATCAGCTCGATCTGACGCTCTACCTCAAACTCGATGGCTTTTTCCACAAATTTGAAAGAGTTGATGTTTTTCAGCTCGGCGCGAGTGCCAAATTCAGCCTGGCCTTTTGGGCGCACGGAGACATTGGCGTCGCAGCGGAAAGAGCCTTCCTGCATGTTGCCGTCGCAAATACCGAGGTACTGCACCAGCGCGTGGAGTTTTTTCAGATAGGCCACCGCCTCGGCGGCGGAGCGCAGGTCCGGTTCGGAGACGATTTCCAGCAGCGGCGTGCCGGAGCGGTTGAGGTCGATGCCGGTC
>JALXFQ010000313.1 GCA_027067235.1 Gammaproteobacteria bacterium | reverse complement strand
CGTCACGACCTAGCCTCCATCGACAGACTTCAGCCGGCCGATCAGTGAATCGATGCGCTGCTTGACCGCCAGATTTCTTTCCCGCATGCGGCCATGCTCCTCGGCAAGGCCGGCCTGGGTCTTGCGAAGTTTTTCATTGTCGGTTTTCAGCGCGTCACACAACGCCACCAGGTCATTGACCTTTTGTTCCAGACGCTTCAATTCATCATCAATCAAGGCTCGCTCCCTCTATACCCCCAACTGCGCAGGATATTAGGGACACTCGCTCATCGGGTCAACCTTTCCGCGTGATTTGCATCGGTGATACACTCGCGCGACCTGTGTTAGCGGAACCTCATCTTGAACGACCACCAGACTCTTGCCAGTGCCCTGCGGCTGGCCGACGCACCGATATCGGCTTCCGAGGCCCACGGCATCATCACCGGCGCCCTGTGCGTCAATCAGCACGACGAATCCGGGCACTGGCTGAAACTGATACTTGGCAGCAGCGATGCACAACAGCTGAAAGCCCACGGACCGCTGGTCAAACAGCTGGTATCCGCCTATACCCGCGCGCGCGAATCCCTGAACGATGCCGATTTTTCCCACCAGCTGTTGCTGCCCGGACATGCAGCCGGCCTGGGCAGCCGAGTGGAAGCCCTCGCCGACTGGAGCCGGGGATTTCTGCTGGGCCTGATGGAGAACGGCCTGCAGCAGCCTGCTGCCCTTCCCGGTGACGCTGGCGAATTCATGGGCGATCTGATGGCGATCAGCGAAGTGACGCCGGATGATGATGAAGACGGCGAGGATCAGGAAAAATCGCTGGCCGAACTGACCGAATATGTCAGAATCGGCGTGCGGCTGGTTTACGAAGAACTGAACCCGGCCGTTTCCGGGCAGACAACACCGACCAGGCACTAGCAGAGGGGCGACCGTGCAAAAAGACGTATTTGCCACCCGGCGACACAATCTCATGAAACACATCGGCGAAGGCATCGCCATCATCCCCACCGCGCCAGTATGCACGCGCAACCGCGATGTGGAGTATCCGTTCCGCGCCGACAGTGATTTCGCCTATCTCACCAGCTTTCCCGAGCCGGAGGCCGTTGCCGTGCTGGCCCCCGGTCGCTCCCAGGGTGAATTCATCATGTTCTGCCGCGAAAAGGACCCGGAAAAAGAGACCTGGGACGGCCGCCGCGCCGGACTGGAAGGCGCCTGTATCGACTATGGCGCGGATGATGCCTTCCCCATTGATGACATCGACGACATCCTGCCCGGCCTGCTGGAAAACCGCCCCGAAGTACACGTCCCCATGGGCCGCTATCCCGATTTCAATGACCGCCTCATGGGCTGGGTCGGCGCGGTACAGCGCAAAGCCCGCGCCGGCGTCCACGCGCCCAGACGTTTTGTCGACCTTGCCGAAATAGTGTACGAGCTTCGCCTGATCAAGCAGACGCCGGAACTGCGCGCCCTGAAAAAAGCCTGCAGCATATCCGCGCGGGCGCACAAACGCGCCATGCGCGCCTGCAAGCCGGGCCTGCATGAATATCAGATCGAAGCCGAGCTGAGCTACGAGTTCCGACATGGCGGCGGCCAGGCGCCGGCCTACCCGCCCATCGTCGCCGGCGGCGCCAACGCCTGCATACTGCACTACACGGAAAACGCCGACCCGCTCAGGGACGGCGACCTGCTGCTCATCGACGCCGGCGTCGAATACGACTATTACGCGGCCGACATCACCCGCACCTTCCCGGTCAACGGCAAATACAGCGCCGAGCAGAAAGAGCTGTACGAAGTCGTGCTGGCGGCGCAGCAGGCCGCCATCGACGTCACCCGGCCCGGTGCGCTGTGGAACGAACCCCACGAAGCCGCCGTCAAGGTGCTGGCGCAGGGGCTGCTGGACGCGCGCATCCTCAAGGGCTCGCTGGATGGCGTGCTGGAATCCGGCAGCTACAAGCGGTTCTACATGCACCGCACCGGCCACTGGCTCGGCATGGACGTGCATGATGTGGGAGAATACAAGATAGAAGACACCTGGCGGCAACTGGAGCCGGGCATGGTCATGACCGTGGAGCCGGGGCTGTATATCCCCGAGAACTCCATCGGCGTCCACCCGCGCTGGTGGAATATCGGCATCCGCATCGAAGACGATGTGGTCATCAAAAAGAAAACAGGCGTGGAGATTCTGTCATCGGCCACGCCCAAAACCGTGGCAGAAATTGAGCAGTGGATGGCGGGTTAGGCTGGAGGTTCCCAAACGCAGGTTGGGCAAAGGAGGAACGACCTGCCCAACAATAGGGGTTCGGCTTGATTTCGTTGCTGGGCACGCTGCGCTTTGCCCAGCCTACCGCCCCGAATAAAAGGTCTTAAATAAAAGTGAACACAAGCTACGACATCATCATCGTTGGCGGCGGCATGGCCGGAGCCACTTTCGCCTGTTCGCTGGCGCATTCCGGCTTGTCTATTGCGCTGATCGAGGCCGTCGCGCCGCCCAAAGGCAAAAAGCGCAACCAGCAACCCGGTTATGACGACCGCACCGTGGCGCTGGGTCACGGCTCCTGGCGCATACTCGACGCGCTGGGCGTTGCCGACGGCATCGCAGCGGGCGGCATCACGCCCATCAGGCATATCCACATTTCCGAAAAGGGCGGTTTTGGCATCGCCCGCATGGAAAGCGAAGAAGAACGCGTCGCCGCGCTGGGTTATGTGGTGGAAAACCGCGTCATTGGCCACAGCCTGTGGAAGCAACTGGACGCCGCGCCCAATATCGACATCATTACGCCCGCCAGCGTGGTCGACGCCAGCAATTATCTCAACCAGGTGGTTGTCAATCTGGAGGATGGCCGGGAACTCAACACAAATCTACTCGTCATCGCGGATGGCGGTCGCTCCGCGGCGCGCGAAAAAACCGGCTTCCAGATCATCCGCAAACCGTACGACCAGACCGCCATCGTCGCCAATATCACCGCCGAAAACGGCCATGACAACACCGCATGGGAACGCTTCGTCGGCGACGGCGCTGTTGCCTTGCTGCCCATGACCGACCAGCGTTATTCGCTGGTCTGGAGCGTACCCGGAAGCCGGGTGGATTATTTGATGAACCTGTCGGACAAGGCCTTTTTGCGCGAATTGCAGGAAGCCTTCGGCGACCGTTGCGGCCAGTTCACCAAGGCGGGCAAGCGCGCCGCCTATCCGCTGGCGCTGGAACAGGCCCACACGCCCGCCAATGGCCGCACGGCGCTCATTGGCAACGCCTCCTGGTCCATGCACCCGGTGGCGGGGCAGGGCTTTAATCGCGGCCTGCGCGATGTCGGCGCGCTGGCGGAGCTGGTCAACGAAGCCGCGCTCTGCGGCGAAGACCCCGGCAGCGCCCATTTGCTGAAAACCTATATCAAACGCCGCGCGGCGGACGACCGCATCATGACCACCTACACCGACAGCCTGGTGAAAACCTTCACCACGCCGTTTCCGCCGCTGAAGCTGGCGCGCAACCTCGGCCTGGCCAGCGTATCCATGCTGCCCTGCCTGCGCCATCCGCTGACCGCCCTGTCCATGGGCGAGCACGCGCGGCTGCCGCGACTGCGCAAACACCTGCCCGATGTGGCGCTGAAACACTGTTCCTGAGTACCTGCCATGGCCAGAAAACCGAAAACCCCGCGAACCAGCGAATTTGATGTCATCATTATCGGCGGCGGCATGGTGGGCGCAACCATCGCTACCGGTCTGGGCAAAGCGGGCATACGCTGCGCGCTGGTGGAAAAGAACCCGCCCGACCTCAACCCCGGCGACGACATCAGCCTGCGCGTCAGCGCCATCACCCTGGCCTCGCAACGCATTCTCACCCACGTGGGCGCATGGCCCATGATTGAACACATGCGGGCCAAACCCTTCACGGAAATGCAGGTGTGGGATCAGGAAGGCTTTGGCGCCATCCACTTTGATTGCGCCGATGTGGGCGAGCCGGTCATGGGCCACATCATCGAGAACAACATCATCGTCGCCGGTCTGTGGAAAACCCTGCCCACCTGCGCCGACATCACCACCTACTGCCCCGCCGAAGTGGAAAATATCGAGCGCGACGACGAAAAGATGCGCGTCACCCTGTCAAACAGCGTTGTTCTCAACGCCGACCTGCTCATTGGCGCGGAAGGGGCCAACTCCATCGTGCGCGACTTCGCCGGTATTGAACTTAAAGTGAGCGATTACCAACAATCCGCCATCGCCGCCAATATCAAGCCGGAGCAATGGCATCGCGACACCGCCTGGCAACGCTTCACGCCCACCGGGCCAATCGCCTTTCTGCCCATCACCGACGAGCTGTGCTCCATCGTCTGGAGCAATGACACAGCCCGCGCCGAAGAAATCATGGCGCTGGACGACGACGAATTCTGCAAACAACTGTATGCGGCTTTCGACGGTCGCCTCGGGCTGCTGGAGCTGGTCAGCGAACGCGCCGCTTTTCCGCTGATAAAACGCCATGCGGTTGAATATGTGCAACCCGGTCTGGCGCTGGCGGGCGACGCCGCGCATACGGTACACCCGCTGGCGGGGCAGGGCGTCAACCTGGGTCTGGCCGACGCCGCCGTGCTGATCGAGGAACTGGTTCGCGCCAGAGCCGCGCGCCGTCCGCTGGGCGATCTGGCGGTTCTGCGCCGCTACCAGCGCCGCCGCAAGGGCGACAACCTGCTCATGCAAAACGCCATGAGCGCCTTCAAGCACCTGTTCGGCTCCACCCTGCCGCCGGTCAGCCTGGCCCGCAGCCTGGGCATGGGTCTGACCAACCACCTGCCGCCAGCGAAAAACCTCATCAACCGCTACGCCATGGGGCTGGAAGGCGATCTGGCGAACATGGCGAAGCCGCCTGTTTCATAGGAATCAGTGAATACCGAAAACGCCACGGCCAAGCGCCTGCTGCTGTTCTGGCTTGCCCTGGTCTTTTTCGGCGTTATTTTATTATCAATCTACTGGTTGAATAATGGCGGCGACCATTCCACCTCAGCCCCGACCGCGCAATCCCATGCCGGCCCGCCACCGGCCAGCCACATTCGCATCGCCGCGCAAGGCCAGCCGCCGTTAAACTTCGAGCGCATAAACGGCGACTGGATGATGACTACGCCGATCCCCGCCCACGCCAATCAGGCGCGCATCCGGCTATTGCTCAACCTGCGCCGCCAGATCGCCAGTGACGCCACGCCCGAACAGATAACCGGCAACCACGCTGACGATATCGTCATCACCATAGACGACCAGACCTGGCGACTGGGCGCAATGACCGAAGACCGTCAATACCGGCATATTTCGCATAATGGCAAGGCGTATATGGTCAACAACCCGTGGTATGGCGACAGCGAAATCAAGCCAGTGGACTATCTGGACCCGCGTCTGCTGCCCCTGGGCGCGCGCATCACCCGGCTGGAACTGCCCGACCTTGTCCTCGGCAAAAAGCCCAATGGCGCCTGGCGCGCCGACCCGCCGCAGCAAGTCAGCACCGGGGCGCTGGCGGCGCTGGTTACCAACTGGCAACTGGCTTACGCCAGCGCCCTGTCATACGAGGCGCATGAAGTTGGGGGCTTGCCGATAGTGACTGTTCACTATCTGTCCAGCGCGGGGCAAAAGCACGAGTCAATTTTTTACATTCTGAAACGCGCGCCGCGTCTGCGGCTATATTCACCCGCTACAAGACTCAGCTATCTGTTCCCCGAAGACATTGCCGCCGGATTGCTGGATTTACAACGACTCAACGCCGAAGGCGAGGACGCGCTGGAGCCGCGAATACAGTAATGCCCGAACTCCCCGAAGTCGAAACCACCCGGCGCGGCATCGCCCCGCATATCGAAGGGCGGTCCGTCACCGGCGTTATCCTGCGCAACCCGAACCTGCGCTGGCCCGTGCCTGATAACCTTGCCGATCTGCTGTTCAACCAATCCGTTGAACTGGTGTCCCGGCGCGGAAAATACCTGCTGCTGCACACACCTAATGGTCGCGTCATCATCCACCTCGGCATGTCCGGCAGCCTGCGCATCGTCGCCGCCGACACGCCGCCGGAAAAACACGACCATGTGGACATCGTCTTCGACAGCGGCCAGGCCCTGCGCCTGCGCGACCCGCGCCGCTTCGGCTGCGTACTGTGGCATGCTGGCGCGGAGCCACACCCCCTGCTGGCCAGACTCGGCCCGGAACCCCTGTCGCCGGATTTCAGCGGCAACCACCTCTGGCTCGCCAGCCGCAAGCGCAGCGCCGCCGTCAAAAACCTCATCATGGACAGCCACGTCGTCGTTGGCGTCGGCAACATCTACGCCTGCGAATCCCTGCACATGGCGGGCATCCACCCCAAACGCGCCGCCGGAAAGATTTCACTGAAACGCTACGAAAAACTCGCCCACGCCATAAAGCAAGTACTCACCACCGCCATTGAATCCGGTGGAACAACCCTGCGCGATTTCACCCAAAGCAACGGCAACCCCGGCTACTTCGCCCGGTCCCTCGCCGTCTATGGCCGCGAAGGCCAGGCCTGCCCGCGCTGCGGCAAGGTCGTGCGCAACATCCACCTGGGCCAGCGCTCGACGTTTTTCTGCGGTGGATGTCAGAAATGATGACGGCTTGGCTTGAGGCTGGGGGCTTGAGGATTGGGGCTGGAGGCTGGAGGGGTGCGAGGATTGGATGGTGGTGATTTGCCTCGCGCCAGTGGCGTTTACGACTGGATGCCTAGGAAACTTTCCCGTATGAATACCCCCCATGAACCTGCCGCCACACACGCTCGCAGAACTAACCGCCATCATCGACCAGCAACTCGACCTGGAAATCAACCGGCTGCTGCCGGACGAGATTGCTGAAAAGCTCGCGCCGTTTTCCCGCGCCGAGCAGGACCGGGCCATTCATCTGGCGACTATCGCGGCGCGCGGGCATACGCAGATCGGTTTTCAGGTTGGGATGCATGCGGATATAGCCTTGCGTCTGATGGAGCCGGAGGCGATGGAGGCGTGGGTGGTGCATGCGCTGGACTTGTATGACCGCAAGGGACTGTTTCCGGCGATTACCTCCATCAAGGAGGTGGAGCAATACGCGCGCGAGGCGCGGGCGCGGGCGCGGGGCGTGGTGCTGGACGATATCGCCGGGGTGTTGTCGCTGTTCGTGCGCGGGCTGGCGGGTCGCGAGCTGAAGATCAAGGAGGGCGGAGGGCAGTGGACCGACACAGAAACGCTGTATTTGCCGCCATTTATCGGCGCGTTCGAGGCCAAACAGGATAATTTTGAGCTGTACAAGGCCATGTGCGTGCATCAGTGGGCGCAGGCCTGGTTCGGCACCTGGCGCGTTGTGGATGGCGCATCGCTGGCGGGCAGGGCGCTGGCGGCGTTTGGCGATGACCGTGAGCGCGCGGCGCGGATTTTTCATCGGCTGGAAACCATCCGGCTGGATGCGCGCATCCGCGAGGAGTTGCCGGGTATTCACCGTGAGATGGCGCGATTTCTCGCGCGGAATGACGAAACGCTGATTCCGCCGGGCTGGGAGGACGCTGCAAACACGCTCGCCCGGGCAGACGCCACGGTGGAAACCAGCCTGGCGCTGATGAACCGGTTTGCCGGGGCGGACGCGCCCGCGCCGGTGTGTTTTGAAGGCGCCATCGACCCGGACAAAGTGGACAAGATCATCGCCGCGCGGGTGGAAAAGGAAAAAGCTGATCTGCAGTGGATGCTGTGGCAGCTGACCGAGGAACTCAAGGGTGCCAGACCGGGCCAGCCCGATGACAGCGACAGCGGCGCCCTGCCGGACATCAAAATGGAAACGGTGGAAGACTCGCGCCTGCCCGAAGGCTTTCGCGTGGAGCTGACCATCGAAGCCGAACCCACCGCCGTGCCGGAAAACACCCGGGAAATCCTCAAGTCCATCATGCAGGACTTCAGCGAAATACCGGAAGAATATCTGCAGCCTGCCGGGTCCGGGCAGTACGACGCCGACCGCGAGGGGCGCTCGGCCAAGGATGTGTGGAGCGGCACCTACCACGAGGAAGGCGCGTTTTTCTACGACGAATGGGATTTCAAGCGCCAGCATTACCGCAAGGAATGGTGTGTGTTGCGCGAGATGGAAGTCAAGCCCGCTGACGACGGTTTTGCCGAGCGCACGGTGGAAAAATACCACGGGCTGGTGGCGCATATCCGCAAGAGCTTCGAGGCGCTGCGCGGCGAAAACGCGCTGATGAAACGTCAGGCCAACGGCGAAAATATCGACATCGAAGCGCTGGTGGAGGCGCTGGCCGACGCCCGTCGTGGCGAGGAAATGACCGACCGGCTGTATACCCGCGTGTCCCGCGAAGACCGCTCCATCGCAGTGCTGTTCATGGTGGACATGTCCGGTTCAACCAAAGGGTGGATAAATCAGGCCGAGCGCGAATCGCTGGTGCTGTTGTGTGAGGCGCTGGAAACCCTGGGCGACCGCTACGCCATCTACGGCTTTTCCGGCTGGGCGCGCAAACGCTGCGAGATATTCCCGGTAAAATCTTTCGAGCAAAGCTATGACAGCGAAGTGAAGGCTCGCATCGCTGGTATCGAGGCTAAAGACTACACCCGCATGGGCGCGGCCATCCGCCACCTGTCCGGCCTGCTCAACGAAATGGACGCCAAAACCCGCCTGCTGGTCACCCTCTCCGATGGCAAACCCGATGACTACGATGACTACGGCGGGCAGTACGGCATCGACGATACGCGCATGGCCTTGCTGGAAGCGCGGCGCTCGGGCATACACGCCTTTTGCATCACCATCGACCGCCAGGGGCAGGATTATCTGCCCTACATGTATGGCCCGGCGTCGTATGCTGTTATAGACGAAGTGGGGAAACTGCCTTTCAAGGTGGCGGATATTTACCGCAAGCTGACGACTTAGGCTTGGGGCTTGGGGCTGGAGGCAAGCAGGCAGGCCGTCGGCATGTTTTCCCGCAAACCGCTTTTCCGGAATACTCCGACCCGCACACAGTCACTGCTTTTCCCGGTTTAGTTGAAACCGAAGTTGTGCCATCATTCCCTGCAGAACCTGAACCGGAGCCAAGCCATGCGCCCTGTAACATTGCTGTTAGCAAGTCTGTTTGCCGCCCTGTCGGCCCATGCTGAAGTCCAGCCCGCCGGACACGACAAGGCTCCGCCGAAAATCATCGTCACCGATGACACCGGCAAGGAGATACTTATCGACGACCTGGAGCCGGAAATCACCATTACACCGGAAGAGGATGGCACCAGAATCACCGAATACAGAATTCGCGGACGGGTGTATCTGATCAAGGTGGAGCCGAAGAACGCACCGCCCTATTATCTGCATGACCCCGACGGCGACGGCGATTTCAACCGCATCGGTGGCGAGCTGGATGAGCCCATTCAGGCGCCCATGTGGGTGATCAAGACCTGGTAATGACGAACATCAGCAAAAGACCCGCCGGTGACGCCACGCAATGGCTCGGCTGTGGATGGAACCTGTTCAAACCCTATGCGGGCCTGTGGGTGCTGATTGCCGTTGCCGTGATGTTGCTGATGATAGTGCTGGGGCTGTTGCCGCTGCTGGGGGGCATCGCCTCGGCGCTGATTTCGCCCCTGCTGGCGGCCGGCATGATGAACGCCGCGGCCAAAATCCACGCCGGCGAGGCTCTGGACGCCAACCAGGTGCTGCAACCGGCGACCAGCAGCAGGCTTCATTCCCTGCTGATTCTGGGCCTGGCGCAGTTGATGGTCGCCGTTTTGTCCGGCCTGGTGGCCGTCAGCTCTCTCAGCCCGGCGGTGCTGGAGGCCATGCATACCGGCGGCAGCAGCGTAAACGGCCCCATTGGCGGCATACCGATCGTCGGCTTATTGCTGGTTCTGATGATCTGGTCGCTGTTTCTCATGGCCCTGCTCTATGCCCCGGCACTTGTCTGGTTTGACGACATCAGGCCGACCGATGCACTGAAGCAGAGCTTTCTCGCCACCTGGCGCAACTGGCTGCCGCTGTCCATTTACGGACTCATCATGATCGTACTGGCCATCCTTTCCGCTTTTACTTTCGGGCTGGGTTATCTGGTGCTGTCACCGGTGGCGGCCTGCTCACTGTACTGCAGTTACCGCGCCATTTTCCACAGTGACGTTAAAACCGGGTCGGCGGGAGTGTTTGTATCATGAACGGTTGGCGCTGGCTGTATCTGCTCGTTGCGCTGTCGTTGCTGACGCCGCGCATTGCCGCCGCTGCCGAAATACGGCTTTATACCATCGACAAGTTTGGCCGCCAGGACGCCATCAGCCTGTGGGGCAAAGGCGCCAAACCCGGCTGTCACAATTTCCGCAAGGCGAAAGAAATCTACCGCGTGGCCGTAATCGGCAAGGGCGCCTGCGCGATCTACTCGGAGCCGGATTGCGCGCCGCAAAGCAAAGTCCCCGCGAAATGGAAAAACCGCAAAAAGGCAACAACCCTGCTTACGCCCGGCTCGCAATGGCTGTTCGGCGAAAAAGAGAAAGTGGTCATCATCCGGCCGGAGGTGGACGCCATCCCGGAACCGCTGGAACACGCCACGGAAGCCGGCCAGGAACAACCCGGCAAAAACGCCAGCGGGAACCGTTCAGCGGTATCCGAGGTCGCTGTGGGCAGTTATGCCGTGGAGCAGACAGACGAAACCAGAAAGATTGAAGCCGGGCCCCGCCGCGAAGCCATCCATATTCCCCTGACCACCGATGTGCGCTCCTGGCAATGCGTGGACAGCTACTGAGCAACAGCCGCCATGACGTCGCCGGTCAGCATCTATTTCGGTGACGAACTCGGCGCCTACGGTTTTGGCGACGGCCATCCTTTCGGCCCGGATCGCATCCACGCTTTCTGGAAAGAAACAACAAAACGCGGACTCGACAAAAAAGTCCATGTGCGCCTGCCTGAAACCTGCGCGGAATCCGACCTCGCCCTGTTTCATACGCCGGATTACATTGCCAGGGCAAAATCCCTTTCTGCCAGCGGTCGCGGCTTTCTCGACAGCGGCGATACGCCTGCGGTAAAGGGCATTTACCATGCGGCCTGCACTGTGGTCGGCTGCGGGCTGGACGGACTCGATCGCATGCTTCGCGGCGAGTCGCCACGGGTCTTTGTGCCCATCGCCGGACTGCACCACGCCCGCCCCGACAGCGCTGCCGGATTTTGCGTATTCAACGACGCCGGCGTGCTCATTAGCGCCCTGCGCCAGCGCCACGGCCTGCGACGTATCGCCTATGTGGACATCGACGCCCACCACGGCGATGGCGTGTTCTATGCCTTTGAATCCGATGCTGACCTTGTCTTTGCCGACATCCACGAAGACGGCCGTTTTCTCTATCCCGGCAGCGGCGCCATCACTGAAACCGGCAAGGGTGAGGCACAGGGAACCAAACTCAATATCCCGGCGCCGCCCGGCGCCACCGATGAGTTCTTTCACAGGGTCTGGCCCGACGTCGAAAAATTTATTGACCAGGCCAAACCGGAAATTATCATACTGCAGGCTGGCGCCGACTCCATTGACGGCGACCCCATCACCCACATGCGCTTTACCCCGGCTGTCCACCGCCATGCTGCGGCCGCCCTGTGCCAGCTCGCCGACCGGCACTGCGACGGGCGCATCATCGCCCTGGGCGGCGGAGGCTACAACCGGACCAATCTGGCGCTGGGGTGGAATGATGTGGTGGAGGCAATGCTCGAAAAGTAATTGGAAACCAGTATGGTTCGCCAGCTTTGAATGGCCAAGCAATCGCCTTTGCCGATATATCATCCTGCATTTTTCGTCAACAATACCAACAGAGAAGTTTCTTGCTTGCGCAGGAATGCTGTTTTCCCGGCCTCTATCTCTTTGCAATAGATTCCATATCGTCGCTATAACAGACATGTTAAACTACTACTTACGATAGCTTCTATCGCTTGCGGACAAGGAGTTCGCATGTATTTTGCGACTATTTCAAGGGTTCCCCATGATCAGATCACTCCTGAGCATCGTTGCTTTCCTGCTCATGTTTTCCAGCGCTTATTGCGCAAACCCGCTCAATAGCAACAGTTTCCGCAAAGCGCTGCAGAGCAAAGCTTCTGCGGAGTTCTCAAAACAGGCCTTGGCGTTGAAAGACGGCGAAAAGCTACCCGTCATCATCCGTTTCAACGTGAGCGGAAAACTGTCACAGGGGCAAAAGACCGAGCAAATGATTGACAATACGGGGCGCGCCATTAGCAAGCAATTATCGAAAACTCATTCACGCGTTCACCACAATCTGAAGTATTTTCCGCTGATGAGTGCGTTCGCGACACGCAAGGGCCTGGAAACGCTAGCACAACTGAACGAAGTTGCTCAGATATACGCCAACAAGCGCCGGAAAATGGTGCTATCCAATAGCGTTCCCCATGTCAATGCGCCCGCAGCATGGGCAAAAGGTTTTTCTGGCGCCGGCCAGGTGGTCGCCGTTATTGACGGGGGGATCGAAATTTCACACCCCATGTTGTCCGGTAAAACGGTGAAGGGAGCATGCTTTTCCACTGATTACCCACAGGAAGGACTTTACTCCAACTGCCCGAATGGAACAGAAACACAATACGGAATTGCTGCCGCAGACGTACCAAACGACTATGTCAGTCATGGCAGCTGGGTATCTGGCGTCGCCGCAGGCAGAGGCAGTTCCGCCTTCCCGAACGGAGTCGCCAAGGACGCCAAACTAATTGAAGTCAACGCCAGTTCCTTCGATAGCTTTACACTTGCAGACACTCTGCTGGACTGGGACATTCTGGCTGGAATGGATTTCATTTATGGCTTCAGAAAAGCCTTCAAGATCGCGGCAGTCAATCTTAGCCTGGGTGGTAATAAGACATATGCATCCCATTGTGACTCGATCAGCCCCTATACTACTGTGTTCAACCGTTTTACCGCAGCCGGTATTGCTGTCGTGGTGGCAGCAGGCAACAATGGCAATGCCAATGGTATTTCTGATCCAGCATGCGTATCCTCCGCGATCGCGGTGGGCTCAGTGGATGATCTGGATCGAGTGGCGTCGTTCAGCAATGGCGGAATACCCCTCGACCTGCTCGCGCCCGGTGTCAGTATAACATCCGCCGGCGACAACAACGGACCTTACTCTGCACATCGACTTATCACCGGAGACGGCACATCTGTTTCCGCGCCTTTCGTGGCCGGCGCCTACGCCATTTTAAAAGCCATCAAGCCCGGAGCCAGCATAGCGCAAATTCTTTCCGTGTTGAAAACGTCAGGCGAGCTCGTACGGGACACCCGCAGCGGTCGAGCCTATCGACGCATTGATCTGCGGGCCGCAATGATCGCCCTTGACCCGTCTCTCAGATACAACCCCGAGATCGTGCCAATGTTGCAGTTATTGCTTCTAGACTAGTCTCACGACTATCTTCGTAGCGCCATCGTAAAATCGGTGTTTCTGGTCTACACTTTTCCCCGTGAAAACCGATAACTCAAAAACCAGAAAACCACCACCGGGGCTGGCGACCGGCTTCGAACTGCATGGCTATCGTATCGACAGCATCATCGGCGGCGGTGGCTTCAGCATTGTTTACAAGGCGACCCGGCTGGCCGATGAAGCGCCAGTGGTCATCAAGGAGTACTTTTCATCCAAGCTGATGAAACGCGCCGGTGAGCGCGAACTGGTGCCGATCCGGCCTGAATACGAGCTGCCCATGAAGCGCGGCATACGCCGGTTTTTCAACGAGGCGCTGGCGCTGTCGGGGATCAAGCATCCGAACATCGTCCAGGTCAACGATGTTTTCCGCGCCAACAATACGGTTTACATGGTGATGCGCTACGAAAACGGCATGGATCTGAAAGCCTGCATCAAGCGCTACAATGGCTCGCTCAGCCCCAGATTCATGCGCAAGGTGTTTCCCGACCTGCTCGACGGCCTGGGCAAGATGCACCAGCAGAATCTGCTGCATCTGGACATCAAGCCGGCCAACATACTGATGCGCAGCGGCGGCCGGCCGTTGCTGCTGGACTTTGGCGCCGCGCACAATCTGAGCGAGCAGGGCGAAACCCAGATCACCCGCACCCTGACGCGCGGTTTTGCGCCCATAGAGCAGCACGAAAACCAGGCACTGGGGCCGTGGACAGACATCTACGCCCTGGGCGCTTCCATGTACGCCTGTATTGCCGGCGCAGCGCCGCCGGTGGCAACCACACGCGTGGTTGAAGATACGCTTAGCGTACGTAACCGCTCACTTACAAAACGTTACCCGGAATCCCTGCTCGACGGCATCGAATGGTCGTTGTCGGTACAACCCGGCCACCGGCCGCGCAGCACCGAAGAGTTGCTGGATTTCTTTCACCGCATGGATCGGGAAGCGCAGGAAAAAAGAGCAAAAGCATGAATTACGACATCGCAGGGGACTCCCGCATTGGTTCCCGCAAGGTTAACCAGGACCGTTACGGTTATGCCGAACGCGACGGCGCCGTGCTGATGGTGGTCGCCGACGGACTGGGCGCCTACGCCAACAGCGAGGTGGCGGCTGAATTCCTCAAGGACACTTCCATCCAGGCACTGCAACAACTGGACGGCGGCGATATTCTGCAACCCACGCTGTTTCTCAATTACTGCATTTTGCAGACCCACAGGAAGCTGCACTTACTGGCCCGGGAACATAATCTCGACATCCCCCCTCGCACCACCGGCGCCCTGTGTCTGATCCAGAACGGCTATGCCTACTGGGCCCATGTGGGGGACAGCCGCCTGTACCATATTCGCAACAAACAGGTAATCAACTTTACCATTGACCATGTTGCCGGGGAGGCCACCGAAACCAAACGCGGCAGCCTGCTGCAATGCATCGGCAGCAAAAACCGCCCCACGGTGGAACACAGCAGGGAATTTCCACTGGAAAAGGGTGACAGCATATTGATTTGCACCGACGGTGTGTGGGACGCCCTCGAGCCGGGCAAACTGGCTTCCTGCTGTAATGGCTTTTCCACCAGATCTGCGGTCAGGAAACTGTTGAAACGGGCCGAGGCCGCGCGCCCGGACACGGCCGACAACATGACCGCCCTGTTCCTGAAATGGAATGCACCGGTTACCAAGATACTCGGCGCCCAGAACGAAGACTGGGCCTTTGACGACCAGGACTGGCTCTGGGACTGTCTGATCCGTGGCAATACCGACTATCGCCAGCTGGAAAAAACCAATCCCAGCGCCAGACCGCAACCGCAATTCAGACTGCCGCGCGCAGACCTGGTTGCCGACATCGAAGAATCCGATGTCGCTGACCTGGAGTTTTTCCTGGAGCAAAAATGACAACGGCCGGACAATACCAGCGGCAGCCCGGGACGCGACAGCGATCATGCCAGACTGGCTGTGGATGTTCCCGACCTGACCAAGCT
>JALXFQ010000312.1 GCA_027067235.1 Gammaproteobacteria bacterium | reverse complement strand
CGCTGGGTGGATACGGTCAGCAACATGGCCAGGGCGGGCGTCACGCTGTGTCTGGAAGCCGGCCCCGGGCGGGTGCTTGCCGGCTTGAGCCGGCGCATTACGCGGGATTTGAAAACACTGGCGGTACATGATCCCGCCAGTCTGGAAAAGGCGCTTGCCGCCGTGGAGGACTTGTCATGACGGAACTGAAAAACCAGGTGGCGCTGGTAACGGGCGCTACGCGCGGAATCGGCGCCGCCATTGCCGCTGATCTGGGCAAAAACGGCGCTGTTGTAGTGGGCACGGCTACTTCAGAAAAAGGTTCAGAAACCATAGGCAACATGCTGAAAGAAAATGGGATTAAAGGCGATGGCGCCGTGCTGGATGTAACCGACGCCGATTCAGTCTCGGCCCTGCTGGCGGATATGAAAGCAGATATGGGTATGCCCACCATACTGGTCAACAATGCCGGCATTACGCGCGACAATCTGCTCATGCGCATGAAAGAGGAAGACTGGGACGCCATCATGGACACCAATCTGAAATCAGTGTACCGGCTCAGCAAGGCCTGTCTGCGTGACATGATGAAAGCGCGTCAAGGTCGCATCATCAATATTGCCTCCATTGTCGGCGTTACCGGTAATGCCGGGCAGTGCAACTATGCGGCGGCGAAGGCCGGCATGCTCGGCTTCACCAAATCTCTGGCGCAGGAAATTGCGCCGCGCAATATCACCGTCAATGCGGTCGCGCCCGGTTTTATCGATACCGACATGACCCGTGAACTGCCGGAACAACAGAAAAAAGCGCTGACCAGCCAGATACCATTGTCGCGGCTGGGTTCGCCACAGGATGTTGCCGACGCCGTCACTTTTCTCGCTTCCAGCCGGGCCTCATACATCACCGGACTCACCCTGCATGTCAACGGCGGCATGTATATGAGCTGAGGGCGGGCGCCGGCACACAGGTGGCATTTTGAAAAAAACCTGTTTTTGCTGCTGGTCTTATGGACGAAACCGATGGTTTGTGATTAAACTTCGGCACATCGCGGGTCGTCCGTTTTAATCACATCAGATGAGGGATATTTTTCCATGAGCAGTATAGAAGAGCGCGTTGCTAAAATTGTTGCGGAACAACTGGGCACCGATGTAGACCAGGTCAAGCCGGAATCGTCTTTCGTGGACGATCTGGGTGCGGATTCACTGGATACGGTCGAACTGGTCATGGCGCTGGAAGAAGAATTTGACCTGGAAATACCCGATGACGAGGCGGAAAAGATTGCTACTGTGCAGAATGCCATTGATTTTATCAACAACGCTGCCTGATCCTTCTTCGCGAAAGCAAGTCTGGGGCCGTCTGCCTGCGCGGGCGGCCCTTTTGTTATGAGGTGACACATGTCCAAGCGACGCGTTGTGATAACCGGCATGGGGATACTGTCCCCGGTTGGCATCGGCCTGAAGCAGAACTGGGAAAGCATCACTTCCGGCAGAAGTGGCATTACGCGCGTAACGCAGGTGGAGGATGTGGAGCGTTTTCCGTCGCAGGTGGCCGGCGAGGTTTCGGATTTCAGACCCGGGGATTTTTTTGATATCAAGGATATCCGGCGCATGGATCGGTTTATCCAGCTGGGCATGGTGGCTGCAGCGGAAGCGATGGATGATTCCGGCCTGGAAGTGACGGAAGAGAATGCGCCGCGTATTGGCGTACACATCGGTTCCGGCATTGGCGGCGTGGGCACCATCGAGGCCATGACCACGCTGTACAACGAGCGCGGGCCGCGCCGTATTTCGCCCTTTTACGTGCCGTCCTCCATCATCAACATGATTTCCGGCAATGTTTCCATCAAATACGGCTTGAAAGGCCCCAATCTGGCGATGGTGACCGCCTGTACGACGGCCACCCATTCCATTGGCGACGCCGGGCGCATTATCGAATATGGCGATGCCGATGTGATGGTGGCGGGCGGCGCCGAGGGCGCCATTACGCCCACGGCGCTGGCCGGTTTTGGCAATGCCAGGGCGCTGACCAGTCGCAATGACGACCCGGAGGGTGCCAGCCGGCCCTGGGACGCCGAGCGCGACGGTTTCGTGCTGGGCGAAGGCGCCGGCGTTCTGATCCTTGAGGAGCGCGAACACGCCTTGCGCCGGGGCGCCAGGATCTATGCCGAGCTGGCCGGCTTTGGCATGAGCGGCGACGCCTATCACATGACCAGCCCGCCACCGGACGGCGAAGGCGCGGCGCGCTGCATGCTCAATGCCCTGCGCAATTCCGGCCTGAGCCCCGAGCAGGTGCAGTATATCAATGCGCATGGCACCTCCACGCCGCTGGGTGACAAGGGCGAGACTGCCGCCATCAAGCGCGCTTTTGGCGACCATGCCTACCGGCTTGCGGTCAGCTCCACGAAATCCATGACCGGCCATCTGCTGGGCGCAGCGGGCGGTATCGAAGCCATCTACAGCGTCCTGGCAGTGCATCACCAGCTGGCGCCACCCACTATCAATCTCGATACGCCCGACCCGGACTGTGATCTGGATTATGTGCCGGGCACAGCGCGCGAGACGGCGATTGAGGTCGCCCTGTCCAATTCCTTCGGTTTTGGCGGCACCAACGGCACGGTGGTATTTCGCCAGCACGCCTGAGCCACCCGCGATGACGACAGGCAAGCAGCCCGCCGGCCTGTATCGGGTGCAGGCCGCACACCCGCAACGATACCCCTTTCTGCTGGAAAGCGTCGCTCACGGGCCGCTACAGGCCCGCTACGACATATTGCTGGCATTCCCCGGAGATCGCCTCGAACTGGCTGGCGACGGCGCTCTGAGACTGAATCAGAAGCTTGTGCGGGGCAAATCGTTTCTGCCCACGCTCAACGAATACTGGGCGCGGGAACGGGATGCCGGGCGGGAATCCGCCACGGGACTGCCGTTCACCGGCGGCTGGTTCATCTACATCGGCTACGAAATGGCCGACCAGATCGAACCTGGCCTGGCATTGATCAACCGGCCGGATTTTCCGAAAGCGCTGGCGGTGCGCATGCCGGCGGCAATCATCTACGATCATCAGTCGCAGAAAACCACCTGCGTCGCCGAGCACGGGAATCAGGTTCTGCTGGATCAGATGCAGCAGGACCTGGACAGGCTGCCGCACATCCCGGCCAGCAGTGGATTCCATATCCCCATGCGGGAAGACAATGACAAGCTGTTCCTGCGGGATGTCGAGCGCATCAAGCGTTATATCCGCGAGGGTGACGTGTTTCAGGTCAATCTGTCGCGGCGCTGGCAGGGGCGGCTGGACAAAGGCCTTACGGCGCCGGATCTGTACCGTTCGCTGAGGCGCTCCAACCCCGGGCCGTTCAACGGCCTGGCGCTGCTGAACCGGCATCAGGCGGTGGTCAGTTCTTCGCCGGAGCGGCTGGTCAATGTGCGCGGCCGGCGCGTCAGCGTCAGACCCATTGCCGGCACCTATCCGCGCGGGCAGACGCCGGAGCAGGACCGGATTCTGTCTGCGCAGCTGACCCGGCATCCCAAGGAAAAGGCCGAGCACATCATGTTGATTGATCTGGAGCGCAATGATCTGGGCCGTATCTGTCGGCCCGGCAGCGTCAGGGTGGACGAACTGATGAGCGTGGAAACCTACCAGCATGTGCATCATATCGTGTCGCAGGTCAGCGGCCGTCTGCAAGCGGATATCGGCCCGGCGGATGTCATCAGGGCGGTATTTCCCGGCGGCACCATCACCGGCTGTCCGAAAGTGCGCTGCATGGAAATCATCGCCGAGCTGGAGCAGGCCTGGCGCGGCCCCTACACCGGTTCCATGGGCTATATCAACCACACTGGTGACATGGACCTGAACATACTCATCCGCAGCTTGGTGGTGGATGGCGACCGGCTCAGCTTTCGCGCCGGCGGGGGCATTGTGCATGATTCGGTTCCGCAGCGGGAGCTGGAAGAAACCCGGGCCAAGGCGCGCGGCCTGCTGAGAGGTCTGAGAGCGGCATGAGCGGACGGACGCGAATTATCATCAATGATGTTGAATATCCGCCGGATGAGGCGGTAGTGTCCGCGTTTGATCGCGGCCTGCAGTTCGGTGACGGCCTGTTTGAAACCCTGGCCGTGCGCAACGGCGAAGCGTTGCTGGCGCAGCGGCATTTCCAGCGTCTGCAGGCGGGGGCGTCGCGCCTGGGCATCGGCCTGGTCGGCGTCATTGATGCCATCCGCGCCGCTGTCCGGCGTTTGCAACGGGATGTGTCATCCGGCGTACTCAAGATCATCGTCACGCGCGGCAGCAGCAGGCGCGGCTACGCCCATGATGGCAAACTTTCGCCCGGCTGGCAGGTCAGTCTGAGTCGCTTCCCGGACTGGCCGCCGACGCATGCCAGACAGGGCGTAAAGGTGCGTATCTGCCAGACCCCTGCCAGTCGCAATCGCGCTCTTGCCGGGATCAAGCACCTGAACCGGCTGGAAAATGTGCTGGCGCGGGCGGAACTGGCGGCGGACGAGCAGGAAGGGCTGCTGGTGGACGAATTCGGCCATGTCATCGAGGGCAGCATGAGCAATCTGTTTGCTGTCGCGGATGGCATGCTGGTGACGCCGGATCTGACCCATTCGGGCGTTTGCGGTATCATGCGCGACGTCCTGCTGGAAACCGCAGCGGAGCTTTCCATTGCCACACAGGTCAGGCAAATAGCGGCAGGCGAATTGGCGCACTGGGACGAGTTGTTCCTGTGCAACAGCCTGATCGGCCTCTGGCCCATAAAACAGATCAAACATGTCAGAACATACAAAAAAACAGCCATCGCAAAACAACTCCAGCAGGCGCTCCATGAAGCGAAAACTGTTGTGGTTGATGTTTAACCTGCTGCTGGCCGGCATCTTCGCAGCAGGTGGTTTCGGCTGGTGGCTGAATGATTACGCAGACCGGCCCGTGGGTAAATCCGTTGATTCGTTCGTGGTGCGTCCGGGCGACAGTCTCGCCGCCGTGTCCCGGGCGCTGGAACGCCAGGGCATCATACCCGATCACCGGCTGATCATGCTGATCGCGCGCCTGAAGCGGCAGG
>JALXFQ010000311.1 GCA_027067235.1 Gammaproteobacteria bacterium | reverse complement strand
ACTGAACGGCGACGGGCGGGTGGATGTGGTGGTGGCCACGCGCGCCGCCAATGGCGCGGAAACCCGTACCGCCTGGCTCAATACCGGCAACGGCTGGACTGTGAGCAACGCCTTTGCGCCGCCCACGCTTCTGGTGGATTATGCCGCTGACGCCAATGGCCGCATGCAGGCCACATTGACGGATATTGATGGCGACGGACTGAGCGACTGGGTGCAGTCCGCGCGCGATCCCGGCGGCGCGGTCAGCCAGCATGTCTGGCTCAATCAGGGCAACGGCTGGGCCACCGCCAGCGGCTGGACCCTGCCCGCCGTGCTGTTTGACTATCAGGCCAGCGCGCGGGGTCTGCCCGAAGCCGAACTGGCGGACATCAATGGCGATGGCCTTGTCGATCTGGTGCAGGCCATCAATCGCAAGGACGGAACCCAGGGCCGCGCCGCGTGGCTGAATACCGGTAATGGCTGGACCCCGGACAGCGCCTATACGCCGCCCGCCGCGCTGGTGCATGAGCGCGCTGACGGCGCGCTGGAAACCCTGGGCAGCCTCACCGATGTCAACGGTGACGGTACGCCGGAATTTGTGCAATCGTATGAAAACGGCGGCACAGTCGTGACCCGGATCTGGGGGCGCAGCGCCAACCAGTGGAGCGCCTGGTCGAGCAGTCTGGCCGATGCCGCCCTGCCGTTGCCGCTGATGCGGCTGGATGCGGCGCTGGGCAGCACCGGCAACGCGCTGGCTGCTGATCTCGATGGAGATGGTCTGACGGAAATGTTCCGTTCCCGCGCCGGGACCGCGACAGCGGTATACAGCGCCGGGCGGGTGCAGGGCGGCGCGGCGCCCGCCACGCTTTCCGCCGTGGTCAGCGGCTTTGGCGTCCAGACCCGCCTCACCTGGGACGCCGCCACGAACCCGGCGGTTTATACCCCCACGCCGTTTGCCGACAGCCACTGGCCGCGCGTGGCGGCCAACAGCGCCATGCTGCTGGTCAGTGAAGTCGAAACCGACAACCCCGCCGGCGGCGTGGAAAGCGCCCGGCACCAGTACGCCCACGCCCTGACCGACGTGCAGGGCCGTGGCGGTCTGGGTTTTGGTTCGCACACCGTCACCGACGGCATCACCGGCATGGCCATCCATACCCGATACAGTCAGCAATGGCCGTTTACCGGCATGACAGTGGAAACCCGCAAGACCTGGAGCGGTTACACCCTGAGCCACGGGACCACCACCCTGGCGCAGAACGCGACGCTTTGGGGCACGGTATTTGCGTATGGCGCGGGCGGCGTCAGTCACGCCTGGTCGCTGACCAGCGACAACGCCGGGGCCATTACCGGCGTCGCCGCCATGACCACCACCACGCTGGCCACGGTGATGGACGATTACGGCAATGTCACCCAGCATACCGAAACCGTCACCGCCGACAGCGGCGCGGGCGGAACCTGGACCACGCTCAAGACCACCCAGTATGAGAACCGGCCCGGCCCGTGGATACTGGGCCTGCCCACGCAGACCAGCGTCACGCTCAAGGCCAGCGGCCAGGCGGATCAGACCACGACCACCACCGCCAGTTACGACATCAAGGGTCAGGCTGTCTCGGAAGTGCTCAATCCCGGCGATGCGCTGTCGGTGAGCACCACCTACGCCTACGACGGGTTCGGCAACCGCACCCGCGTGACCACCAGCGCCAGTGACAGTAACAACAACCAGGTTGATCGCACCACCACGACCACCTGGAGCGCCGATGGCCGTTTTCCGGTTACCGTCACCAATCCCCTTGGTCACAGCGCCACCAGCCAGTGGGATGGCCGCTGGGGCGTGGCGACCCGGGTGACCGACGCCAATGGCGTGGTCAAAACCTTCGCCTATGACGCCTTCGGCGCGAAAAGCCGCGAGGCGGTGCTGACTGGCACCGCGCAGGATGCGCTCGGCGCGCGCGACGTGGCGATTCCGCACTGGTGCGGGGAGGCCACGGCGGAAGAACCCTGTCCGGCGCTGGGCAAATACTTCATCGCGGCGCTGAACAACAAGGGCGAAGCGCAGGAATACGTTTACTACGACGCCTGGGGCCATGAACTGCGCAAGACCACGCATGGTTTTGACGACAAGATTATCTACCAGGACACCGAATACGACCACGCCGGGCGCAAGGTGCGGAGCACGCGACCGTATGTCAAGAACACAACCCCCGCCGCCAGCGTCATCCACTATGACATATCCGGCCGCGCCTGGGAGACTATTGCCCCGGATGGCGCGGTGACGCGTCAGCAATACCAGGGCTTTACCACGCTGACCACCAACGCCAATAGCCAGACAAGAAGCGTGACGGTCAACGCGCGCGGCAAGCCGGTGACCAGCGTTGACGCGCTGGGCGGCGTGACGACCTACACCTATGACGCGGCGGGCAATCTGCTGACCACCACCGATCCGCAGGGCAACGTGATCAGCAACACCTATGATCGCTATGGCCACAAGATCGCCATGAACGACCCGGACATGGGCTTCTGGACCTACGTCTATGACGCCTGGGGCAACCTCATCAGCCAGACCGACGCCAGGGGCCAGACCACCACCATGACCTACGACGCGCTGAACCGCATGGTGCGCCGGGTGGAGCCGGATGACGCCGGCAATCCCACCGGGGCGGTGACCGAATGGACCTGGGACACGGCCCTCAACGGCAAGGGCAAACTGGCGCAGGTGACCGCGCCGCACGGCTACGCCCGCACCCTGGAATACGACAACCTGGGACGGCCTGTGCGCACCACCGTCAGTCTGGGCGGCGGCATCTACGTGACCGAGACCGGCTATCAGGGCGCGACAGAGCGCCTCGACTGGGTGAAATACCCCTCCGGCCTGGTGGTGCATGAAGTCTATGACAAGAACGGCTATCCCGTGCGGCTGGAGAGCACCAACCTGAGCGACTATCTGGCGTACAAGGCCAAGCATGAGGAAGCCCAGAACCAATACCTGGCGCTACTGGAGACGCGCGACAAAAACATTCCCCTGTGGGAAGCGGAAAAAGCCGCAGCCAGGGCTCTTGAAAACGGCGCGGCCAGGGATGAGCTGGAGCAGATTGCCTATTGGGGGCAAGTGACGACTCGGGAATTCGGATTATACAAGGCGGCGCAAAAGAAGTGGCAGGATCATGCTGTCCTGCTGGGAGATCAGAGCAACCCGAAAGGGTACTACAAGGAATACCTGCACTGGTTCAATGAGCGCAAGAAACACTACGATCTGGCGGAACAGACCTACCGACCCCAATACAACTACTACGATGGTCTTTATAACGCCAAAATAGCCGCCGCCCAGATCCAATGGACGCTGTATTCCGGCGCGGCCGCCAACGCCACGACCTGGTGGGGCCATGCCAGTTCCAAATACAGGCAGGCGGTGCATGATTCCGATCTGGCGCAGACATACCTGGCCCAGGGCGACACCGCCACGGCGGAGCAGTTACAGGCGTCGGCGGAAGCCGCCTATCTGAAGGCGCAGCAAAACGAAAACAAGGCAAAAGGGTATGACCAGGACGCGGCGAATTACCTCACGGCCTACAATACGCTGGTGGGTCAGGCCAATGATCTGGCGACCCAGGCCAACCACTGGAGCGGGTTGATCACCAGCGAATACAACCTCGCGGCCCAATTTGACGAAAAAGTCGATTACTATGAAAAACTCTATCTCAGCCACCAGAATATCGCCAGCGCCTTTGCTGATCGTTATAACACCCACCTGCACGCCTATGAACAAGCCAATGGCCAGTGGGCCAAGGCCAACAACCTGCCCGCTGGCAAAACCTGCCTTCAGCCCGCGAACGCCCAGGGCGATTGCCTGATTGCCAATGGCCATATCCAGGACCTGGAAGCCTCGGCGGACTACCAGGCCTGGGACGCGCATGTGCAAGAAGCCAACCGCCTGTCCGGCATCATCAACGACGCCTGGGAAGCCTACAATACGGCCAATCAGGCAGCCGAAGCGCTGTACACCACCCTGCGCAACGACGCCAGCAAGACCACCGTTTACTGGGAAGCTCAGGCCTATGAAGCCGACGGCCAGATTCGCCAGTTCAGGCTGGGCAATGGCGTGGAGACCACCAACAGCTACGATGCGCGCGGCAAGGTCGGGGCCATCGAGACCACCAGCCCCTACGACAACCAGACCGGCATCGGTCATGGCGGAACCATCCAGCAGGCGGTCTATGCCTACGACCAGTTGGGCAATCTCACCCAGCGCCAGGATGCCGCTACTGACCTGAGCGAGAGCTTCCAGTACGACGCCCTCAATCGTCTGGTTCACAGCAGCCTGTCGGGCCAGGGCGCGCAGCTCTACCAACTGGCGGGCGTGGCCAATGTGGACTACCAGTACGACGCCATTGGCAATATCACCAAGAAAGGCGATACCGGCGACTACACCTACGGCGGCGGCAACGCTGGCCCCCATGCGGTGAGCGCCATCAGCGCGGGCAGCGTGGCGGGCGGCATCGACAGCGCCTTCAGCTACGACGCCAACGGCAACATGCTCTCGGGCAACGGCAAGGTCATCCAGTGGACGCCGTTCAACAAACCGGCGCAGATCACCGACAACGGCCAGACCTCAACCTTGCTGTACGGCCCCGAGCGCCAGCTCATCAAACAGACCGAAACCCAGAGCGGCGATGTCACCTGGATCATCAACGGCCTGTTTGAAGTCAACGTCAAAAACAGCCAGAACCAGTACCGCCATCACCTCAAGATCGCCGGGCGCGATGTCGCCATTCTCAAGACCAGAGACGGCGCGGGCGGCCAACTGACCGCCGACGGCATCGACTACCTGCACCGCGACCATCTGAACAGCATCGTCGCCGTTACCGACGAACTGGGCAGACTGGTCGAACGCAAACACTACGACGCCTTCGGCAACGAAAGAAAAGCCGTCGGCAGTCTCAACGCCAATAACCATCTGGGCTACACCGGCCACCGCAGCCTGAACAGCGTGAGCCTCATCCACATGGGCGGACGGGTGTATGACCCGAAAATCGGCCGCTTCCTCAGCGCCGACCCCAACATCC
>JALXFQ010000310.1 GCA_027067235.1 Gammaproteobacteria bacterium | reverse complement strand
GCCGAACGGCTGGACGGGTTTGTGTCAGAGCGCCTGCCGGCCATGCTTGTTGATCTCAAGGAGAAAGAGTGGGTGCCAAACGAGGCCGTGCTGAAGGCCTATTTCGACAAACATCCGGAAATGGCAAAAACACCGACTCTGTGGCATGTGGGTCAGCTGGTGCTGAAAGACGAAGCGCTGGCAAAAGCCCTGCGCGCCGCCATTGATCGTGGCGCCAGCCTGTTTTTCCTGGCCGGGCAATACAGCGTGGACCCCTATGGTCGCCAGAAGAACGGCGACATGGGCTGGGTGAAAGAGGGTAGCGGCCTGCCGCAAATCGAAAAACAGCTGTTTGCCATGCAAGACAAGCAGGTGAGCGGAGTGATCAAAACGCCGTTAGGCTATCACATCGTGACCGTGCTGGAACGCCGGCCTGGAGAAACCCGCCCGTTTGCCGGCATGAAGGACAAGGTCAAGCAGGTGCTGGTTCGCGAGAAAATGGGGCAGTATCTGAAAACGTTGGAAAAGAAATTTGACGTGGACTGGAAAATACTGCAGCCGGCCGACAACAGAACCGCCAGCAACGGGGGCTAGGCATGAACAGGCTGATTTCTGCATTGGTAACGCTGGTGGCGCTTTACGGCGCGACGGCGCTGGCGGAATCGACAACGCTGACCACAGCGCTGCCGACCAAATCGGCCAGCGCCTGGGACCAGCCGCGTTTCACATTGAAGGGGCTGGATGGCAACATGCACTCCCTCGATGAGTGGAAGGGCAAGGTGATACTGATGAATTTCTGGGCCAGCTGGTGCGGCCCCTGCCAGTACGAAATCCCGGAATTCGTCAAATATCAGAAACAATATGCTGACCGGGGCCTGCAGATCATCGGCATAGGCATCGACGGGGAAAACAGGCTGCGAAATGTGGCGCGCTCGCTGGAGATCAATTACCCTGTACTGATCATCAACCCCGGCGATCCGGCGCAGACTGAAATACTGCAGCAGTGGGGGAATGACAAACAGTTCATTCCCTATACAGTGGTCATCGCAAAAGATGGCCGCATAAGCTACATTCATCGTGGCAAGCTCGATGATGAAGTTTTCAGGGAATACGTTGCGCCGCTCATGGACGTCTCGAAAGAAGGCGCCTGACAGGCGGGATCAACCACCGTGAATCGGGGAACCACTGGATAACACCGGTACGTTCAGTCACAGAAACTGATTGCCGGAAGGAGAGAGGATGTTTAACAGCAAGAAAGCCTTGTGGAGCAGTCTGGCGATTTTCATTGCCGGCATATTGTTCTGGGTGGCGTTCAACTCGGCGCTGCATTACACCAATACCATGGAGTTCTGTACCTCATGTCACTCCATGCAGGTAAATTTGCGCGAATACAAGGAAACGGTTCATTATAAAAATGCCGCCGGCGTGCGCGCGGTTTGCTCGGATTGCCACGTGCCCAAAGCCTTCTTCCCGAAGATGAAAGCCAAAATACTGGCCTATAAAGATGTTCTGGGCGAAATCATGGGTGTTATTGATACGCAGGAAAAATTTGACGCGCACCGCTGGGAAATGGCCAGCGAAGTATGGGCCAAAATGAAGGCCTCTGATTCCAGAACCTGCCGCAGTTGCCACGCCTGGGACAGCATGGATCTCAGCGAGCAGGATCGCAGCGCCAGAAAACGCCATGCCCGGGCGCGGGATGAAGGCAAAACCTGCATAGACTGTCACAAGGG
>JALXFQ010000309.1 GCA_027067235.1 Gammaproteobacteria bacterium | reverse complement strand
GCCAGTCTGAACCAGGTGCGCGATGCCGCGCAGCCGTTGGTCAGCGATGCGGAAAAGAGCGAAGAGGCTGAAGTCATCGCAGCCTGGGAAAGTGAAATGCAAAAGCCGGATGGCCGCGCAGTGGCGGGTATTGCAGACACCGTGCTCGCAGCCATGGAATACCGCATTCAGACCCTGATAGCGGAACAGGGCTTTAGCCATGCCGGCTGGTCATGTGACGCCTGTGGCGGAGTAGTCGCCGACCTGGCTGAGCAACCGCCCCGTGTCTGTCCCTATTGCAGCGCAACAACTTTTACCGAGCATGTCGATATTGTTGGCGAGATTGCCGCCAGAGTCATCGCCACGGGCGGCTCGGTGGAAATCGTGCATGACCCGGCCAACCGGGAAAAAGCCCGTGAACTGGGCATGGTCGGCGGCCTGCTGCGGTATTGACGCGGTAACGAAATGGGGGAATCCGCCAGCAAATCCTCACGCAAGGCCTGGTCTATCCGTTTCCGCGCCTGTGGGCCGAGTTGGGGGTTGCCGCTTTCCAAGCCATGCCAGGACGTGGGTGTCGAGTGGGGTTCTGGGGGGGCTTGGGACATATAACTTAAGGAAGTTCTGATTGAATCGGATGAGGCGCAGGCTGAGGAAAAAGTGCTTTGATTTGCTCGGCGCGTCCCTGCGCCTCACCCCTACGGGGCTGAAGCGCAAATCCGCTCCCGGCGGATTTTTGTCGCGAAGTGAGTCGTGAGTCATTCTATTGCGGCGAACTTCGCGGCAGATCGGGGCGCTTTTAACCAGCGTGCGTCCATCTTGAGTTATTCAGAGCTTCCTTAATTCTATTGGCCGGCATCAATTGTCTCGAGTTCGCCAGTCCAGGCGAGAATCTGCTGATCGGCGGTGACCAGTTTTGCGTTGGCAAGCATGGCGGTAGCGACGATCAAGCGGTCAGCCGGGTCTGGGTGAAAATTGTCCAGCATGTTGGCGACGATACCATGCTCGCCGTTCAGCGGTATTTCTTTGAGTCCCATGGACAGGAGTTCCACGCGCCATCGCGCCAGGTCGGGCAGGCGTACTCTCCCATTGGCTTGCAGCATACCCAGTTCCCAGAATGAAATGGTGGAAACGGCCAGTAAATCCTCGTGCAAGGCGTCGTCTATCAGTTTACGCGCCTGTGGGCCGAGTTGGGTGTTTCCGCCATCCAGCCATACCAGGGCGTGGGTATCGAGCAGGATCACTGCATGGCTTCCCAATCGACATCCAGCGGGGAGATGATGTCGCCGGTAATTTCGATTTCGTCCTTATGCGCGCCGAACAGGCTCGCGGGTTTTTTTGAAATGGGCGCCAGTTTGCTCACAGGCTTGCCGTTTTTGGTGATGATAATTTCCTCTCCGGTCCGGTTGACCTCGTCCATCAGTTTCAGACATTGAGCTTTGAACTGCGATGCGCTGATTGTGTGTTTTTGCATAATGTATGGTTTCTCTCAATGTTGGTCATGACCATGGTTATGACCACTCTAACATGGTTTGATTATTTCACCAATATCCGCATGTTGAACTGCCCTGGGTTACAGACAGAGGATGTTGCAAAAAAGGTACGCCTGTTGGGGTGAACTCATGGATCTTGCGCTTTGGTTGAGCTTGTTTGGGCGAATGCATTCACCCCTGCATCTGGCGATTGGGTTTTCCAGGCTGCCTGGCTTATTTGGCCGTTTTCCGCTTCACCCCCGCCGATTTCCACAGGAAGTAAATCACCGGTATAACCAGTAGTGTCAGCACCACTGAACTCAGCATGCCGCCGATCATGGGGCCGGCGATGCGTTGCATGACTTCGGAGCCGGTGCCGCCGCCGAGCATGATGGGGACGAGGCCGACGATGATGGCGGCGACGGTCATCATGATGGGGCGGACGCGCTGGCCGGCGCCTTCGAGGACGGCTTGTTTGATGTCGGCGGCGGTGAGTTTGCGGTTTTCGTCCAGCGCCCGGGACGAGGCTTTTTCGTAGGCCTGGTTGAGGTACACCAGCATCAGTACGCCGATTTCCACGGTGACGCCCGCCAGGGCGATGAAGCCGACGCCCACGGCCACGGACATGTCGTAGCCCAGCCAGAACATGAGCCAGATGCCGCCGGTGAGGGCGAAGGGCAGGGTGCCCATGATGATGAGTACTTCGATAAAGTTACGGAAGTTCAGATAGAGCAGCAACATGATGATGACCAGCGTCAGCGGCACGACCACGGACAGGCGTTCCTTCGCGCGAACCATGTATTCATACTGGCCGGACCAGGCGATGGAATAGCCGGGTGGCAGCTCCACCCGTTCGGCGACAACGCGCTGGGCTTCGGCGACCCAGGAGCCGAGGTCGCGGCCGTCGATGTCCACCAGTGTCCAGCCGTTGAGGCGGGCGTTTTCACTCTTGATGGCGGGCGGGCCGTCGGCGACCTTGATTTCCGCTACATCGGCCAGGGCGATGCGTTTGTTGTTTTTGGTGACCAGCGGCAGCAGGCGGATTTTTTCCACCGAGTCGCGGTAGGTCTGCGGGTAGCGCAGGTTGATGGGATAGCGCTCCAGTCCTTCGACGGTCTGTGATACGCCCATGCCGCCGATGGCGGTGGTGATGACCTGTTGCACATCGGCGATATTGAGGCCATAACGCGCCGCCTTGTCGCGGTTGATGTTGGCGGTGATGTAGCGCCCGCCCGCCACGCGCTCGGAATAGACCGAGGCGGTGCCCTGAACCTTTTTCAGCACCTGCTCCAGGCGTTTGCCGATTTTTTCAATCTTGGCCAGGTCCGGCCCGGCCACCTTGATGCCTACGGGGGTCTTGATACCGGTGGCCAGCATGTCGATGCGGGTCTTGATGGGCATGACCCAGGCGTTGGTGAGGCCGGGGAACTTGACCAGCTTGTCCAGCTCGCGGCGCAGTTTTTCCGTGGTCATGCCGGGCCGCCATTCGCTTTTGGGTTTGAGCTGGATAACGGTCTCAATCATGGTCAGCGGCGCGGGGTCGGTGGCGGTTTCGGCGCGGCCGATTTTGCCGAAGACCGACTTTACTTCCGGCACGGTCTTGATGAGTTTGTCGCTCTGTTGCAACAGCTCGCGCGCCTTGCCGATGGAAATGCCGGGGTAGGTGGTGGGCATGTACATGAGGTCGCCCTCGTCCAGCGGCGGCATGAATTCGCTGCCGATCTTCGCGGCGGGCCAGAGGCCGATAACCAGCACGATCAGCGCCAGCATCAGGGTGGTTTTCGGCGCGTTCAGCACGCCGTTGATCAGCGGTTTATAGGCCCAGGTGACGAGGCGATTTACCGGGTTTTTGTGCTCCGGCAGTATCTTGCCGCGCACAAACCAGCCCATGAGCACCGGCACCAGCGTTATCGACAGCGCCGCCGCCATGGCCATGGAGTAGGTCTTGGTGAAGGCCAGTGGCGAGAACATCTTGCCTTCCTGCGCTTCCAGCGTGAACACCGGCAGGAAGCTCATGGTGATGATGAGCAGCGAGAAGAACAGCGCCGGGCCGACTTCCGTTGCAGCTTCGCCGATGACCTCCCAGCGGTTTTCGTCGGTGAGCGGGGTTTTCTCGATGTGCTTGTGCACGTTTTCCACCATGACAATGGCCCCGTCCACCATGGCGCCGATGGCGATGGCGATGCCGCCCAGGGACATGATGTTGGCGTTCAGCCCCTGCGCGTGCATGATGATGAACGCGCCCAGTATGCCGATGGGCAGGCTGAAAATGATCACCAGCGATGAACGGAAGTGGAACAGGAAAATGGCGCAGATAGCGACCACCACGATGAATTCCTCGATGAGTTTTTCATTGAGGTTGTCCACCGCATGGCTGATGAGCGTTGAGCGGTCATAGGTGGTGACGATCTCCACGCCATCGGGCAGGCCTTTTTTCAACTCGTCCAGTTTTTCCTTGACCAGGTCGATGGTTTTTTGCGCGTTTTCGCCAAAGCGCATCACAACGTAAGCGCCAACCACTTCGCCTTCGCCGTTCAGTTCGGCGATGCCGCGGCGGATTTGCGAGCCGGTGACAATGTCCGCCACATCCTGCAGTTGTATGGGCGTACCATTCTTGTTCAGGCCCAGCGGAATCTTTTTCAGATCGTCGATGCCCTGGATATAGCCGGAAGCGGTGACCATGTATTCGGCTTCGCCCATTTCCACCACTGACGCGCCTGCTTCCTGGTTGCCTTTCTGGATGGCGGTCTTGATCAGGCTGAGCGGGATGCCGTAGGCGCGGATTTTTTCCGGATCGACCACGACCTGGTATTGCTTGACCATACCGCCGACGGTGGCGATTTCCGACACGCCGGGCACGGTCTGCAATTCGTATTTCAGGAACCATTCCTGCAGGCTGCGCAGTTGCGAGATGTCCAGCTTGTGCGTGCGGTCCACCAGCGCATAGCCATAGACCCAGCCCACGCCGGTGGCGTCCGGGCCAAGCCGGGGCTTGGCGGTGGCGGGCAGGGTGGAAGCCACCTGGCTGAGGTATTCCAGCACCCGCGAGCGCGCCCAGTACAGATCCGTGCCTTCCTCGAAAATCACGTAAACGTAGGAATCGCCGAAGAACGAATAACCGCGCACGGTGACTGCTTTCGGTACAGACAGCATGGCTGTGGTGAGCGGGTAGGTAACCTGATCCTCCACCACCTGCGGGGCCTGACCGGGGAAAGAGGTCTTGACGATAACCTGCACGTCGGACAGGTCGGGTATGGCGTCGATGGGCGTCTGTTTGACGGCGTAGAGGCCCGCGCCGAACAGTATGAGCGTCGCCAGCAATATGAAAAAACGATTGCGCAGCGACCATTGAACGATGGCGGCAATCATTTTTTGTCTCCTTCGCCGGTTTCCAGCCTGACCACTTCCATCGAACCGTCGTCATGGCGCTCAACCAGCATGCGCAGTTTTTCCTCGGGTTTCAGGGCGTCCAGCCTGATGGCGTTGCTCACCGGGAAATCCATCACCATGGACGGCCAGCCCCAGGCGTCCACCGGCTGGTGTTCGACGTTGATCTTGTGCTCGTCGGCCATGACTTTTTTCACTTCGGCGTCGAT
>JALXFQ010000308.1 GCA_027067235.1 Gammaproteobacteria bacterium | reverse complement strand
AGCCACATGCGGAGAAAAACGTCACCATCGTCGAGATCATTGCCCAGGACCGGCCCGGCCTGCTGTACCGGATTTTCCAGGCCTTCGCCACTTGCAAGGTGCGACTGGTCAACGCCAAGGTCGGCACATTCGGCGAGCGCGTGGAAGACGTGTTTTTCATCACCGACCGCGATGGCAACGCGGTTCAGGATGCCGCCCATATCAAGCAGTTGCGTGAAGAAATTCAGCAACAGATCGAAACCCTGTTGAGTTGATTCCGTCCATGAATTCACGTCTGAACCTGCTGCATCCCTACCCGTTCGAAAAACTCGCCGCCTTGCTGCGGGACGTGTCGCCGCCCGCCGCAAAAAGCGAAATCCTGCTGTCCATCGGTGAACCGGCCCACGCTCTTCCGGAATTTCTGGCAACGGATACAGGGGAACTGGTCTCGGCCCTGGGTCGCTATCCGCTGACGCGGGGTTCGTCCGGCCTGCGCCAGGCCATAGCGCGCTGGCTGACCAGGCGTTACCGATTGTCGCGAACGCCGAACCCCGACACCGAGATCCTGCCCACCAGCGGTTCCCGCGAAGCGCTGTTTTCCTTTATCCAGGCTGTGGTGAACAATGCCGAAACGCCCAGGCCGGTAGTGGTCATGTCCAACCCGTTTTACCAGATTTATGAAGGCGCCGCCCTGCTCGCCGGCGCCCAGCCGCTTTACCTGAACAGCCTGCAAAGCAACGGCTTTGTACCGGATCTGGACCAGTTGCCCGAATCGGTATGGCAAAAAACCCAGTTGCTGCTGCTTTGCTCGCCGGACAATCCCACCGGCGCGGTCATCACCGGGGAAGTCCTGACCAGGGCATTCGAACTGGCGCAAAAACATGATTTCATCGTGGCCCTGGACGAGTGCTATTCGGAAATCTATTTCGATGAGGACTCGCCGCCGCAGGGTTTACTGGAATACGCCGACAGAACCGGCAACAGCGGATTCGAGCGTTGCGTGATATTCCAGAGCCTGTCGAAGCGCTCCAACCTGCCGGGACTACGCTCCGGCTTTGTCGCCGGCTATGCCACCATACTGCAGGACTACTACCGTTACCGCACCTATCACGGCTGCACGCTGTCGCCCATGGTACAGGAACTCAGCATCCGGGCCTGGTCCGATGAAAACCATGTGGCGAAAAACCGGGCCTTGTATCGGCAAAAATTCGACCTGGCGCTGGCCATCCTGCAACCCGTCATGGATGTCAGCAGGCCGGACGCCGGCTTTTATCTGTGGCCGCAGACCACCGTGGACGAAACAGCGTTTGCCAGGGAACTCTACGCCGCGCAAAACATCAAGGTGCTGCCCGGCAGTTATCTGTCGCGCGAATCCGGCGGCATCAACCCGGGACAAAATCGCGTTCGCATGGCCCTGGTACAGGATCTGGACACTACCCGCGAAGCGGTCGAACGCATCGCGGCCTTCGCATCCCTTTGATATGATCACACCCTTCATCAGGAAACACGACTTATGAGCAACATTCAGAACATCATCGAAGACGCTTTCGAACACCGCGCCGACATCACCCCGCGCAATGTGGAAACCCACGTCCGCGACAGCGTACTGGAAGCCATCGACCTGCTGGACTCCGGCCAGGCCCGTGTAGCGGAAAAAAAGGATGGCGACTGGATCGTCAACGAATGGCTGAAAAAAGCCGTACTGCTGTATTTCCGCATCGAGGACAATCGTTT
>JALXFQ010000307.1 GCA_027067235.1 Gammaproteobacteria bacterium | reverse complement strand
ATGTGCTCGCGAAAGGCCAGCACCCGCGCGTTGTGCCTCAGATCCGGATGGAACAGCAGCCAAAGGCCGAGGTTGAGTTGCGGGTCGGGTGGCGCAAATCGTTCCAGTTCGGGGTCGCTGTCTCCCAGGAAGCAGGGCAGATAGGCCAGGCCCAGATCCTGTTTCAGCGCGGCGCGCGTCAGCAGGGTGTCGTCGGAATAGAGGCGGTGGCGTCGAGCGCTGTCGGCCTGTTTTGTCCATGCGCGGTGAAAATCACAGCATTCTATCCCCAACCATTGTGGTTTTTCGCCGGATTCCCGTATTTTTGCCAGATAGTCGCGGCTGCCATAAATCGTGGACGTGACGGTAGCGAGGCGTTTGCCGATCAATGTTTCGGTGGGCGTATTGGTCAGCCGTATCGCCACGTCCGCCTCACGCTGCGGCAGGCTGACATAAGTATTCGATGTGGTAATGTGCAATTCCACATCAGGGTATTTGTTGCTGAAACTGGCGAAAAACGGCATCAGCACCGTGGAAGCCATGTTGTTGATGGCGGTGACGCGCAGCCGCCCCTTGAGACGGGTATCGTGCCCGGTGACGGCGCCATCGACCATCAGCAATTCGTGTTCCATCCGTTCCGCCGCCGCCAGCAGGTTCTCGCCAGCGGCAGTGAGTTCGTAACCGCCCTTTTTGCGATCCAGCAGACGCGCACCAATGCGTTCTTCCAGCGCCCGCAGACGACGGGAAACCGTGGAATGCTGCACCTCCAGCTTGCGTGCGCCGCCGCTGATGGAGCCTTCGCGCGCCACCGCCAGAAAGATTCTCAGGTCATCCCAGTTCATGGGTGTTTCCATATTTGTGCATTTATGCACATTATGTTCCATTTTTTGGGGAATTGTCGCAATAAATTATCGGTGTAGTCTGGTTCACGTCAACAACACCAGAGGAGAAAACCCATGAATCAGGCAATATTCGATCCGATCAAATACAAAAAAACCACCCGTCATCAATGGGACAGTGCTGCGGAAGCCTGGCACAACTGGGGACCGCTGCTTTCCAGATGGCTCGGGCCAGCCACTGAAACCATGCTGGATATGGCAGGAATTAACGAAGGAAAAAGGGTGCTGGACGTGGCCGCCGGCGCAGGTGAACAGACCCTGGCGGCGGCGCGCAGGGTTGGCGGCGAGGGGGCTGTGCTGGCTACCGATCTGTCTCCCGTTATCCTGGAATACGCGAAATCCAGCGCCAGGCTGGCCGGCTTCGACAATGTCGAGACGCAGGTGGTGGATGGCGAGGCGCTGGACAGCCTGGAAGCCGAACCGTTCGACGCGGTGATTTCCCGCGTCGGGCTGATCTACTTCCCCGACCAGCAAAAGGCCCTGACCGGCATGCGCAACCAGTTGAAAGAAGGTGGCAAGGTGGCCGCCATGGTGTATTCCACCGCTGACCGAAACGGTTTTTTCTCCATCCCCGTCTCGATCATCCGCCGCCGCGCGCAATTGCCGCCGCCGCTGCCAGGCCAGCCCGGGCCATTCAGCCTCGGCGACAAGGACGTGTTGCGCAAGGTGCTGGAGACCGCCGGTTTCCGCGATGTGGAAATCGAGACCATCGACGCGCCGGTGCGGCTGGCGTCGGCGGCGGAATGCCTGCAATTCGAGCAGGAATCCTTTGGCGCGCTGCACCAGATGCTGTCCGGTCTGTCCGCCGCCGAGCAGGACGACGCCTGGGAGGAGATCGAGCAGGCCCTGTCGCAATTCGAGGAAGACGGCCAGTTCACCGGTCCCTGCGAAATGCTGGTGGCGGCCGGCACGAAACCGGCGGGGCATTGAACCATGAGCCGCATCGCCATCATCCAGACCGCGCCGGTCTTTCTCGACAAGGTCGCCAGCATTCGCAAGGCCGTTGAAAGGATCGACGCGGCGGCGGCCGAGGGCGCGGAACTGATGATCTTCACCGAGGCGTTCATACCGGGCTATCCGGCCTGGGTGTGGCGCCTGCGTCCCGGCGGCGACTGGGATCTGTCGGAAGTGTTGCACCAGCGGTTGCTGGACAACGCCGTGGATCTCTCCTCCGACGACCTGCTGCCGCTGCGCGAAGCCGCCAGACACCATCGCGTCACCGTGATTTGCGGCATCGAGGAGCGTGACAGCGGCTTCGGCCGCGCCACGCTCTACAACACCGTGGTCATCATCGGCCCCGATGGAGAAATGCTGAACCGCCACCGCAAGCTCATGCCCACCAACCCGGAACGCATGGTCTGGGGCTTTGGCGACGCCAGCGGCCTGCGCGTGGTGGAAACGCCCGCGGGAAGGATCGGCGCGCTGCTGTGCTGGGAGAATTACAAGCCGCTGGCGCGTTACGCTTTATACGCCCAGGGTGTGCAAGTCTATGTCGCGCCCACCTACGACTCCGGCGAAGACTGGCTCGGTACACTGCAACATATCGCCAGGGAAGGGCGTTGCTGGGTGCTCGGCTGCGGCAACCTGCTGCGCGGCGCCGACATCCCCGAAGACCTCCCCGGACACGAGACGCTCTACCCCGACCCGGAAGAATGGATCAATCCCGGCGATTCGGTAATCATCGAACCCGGCGGCAAAATCCTCGCCGGGCCGCTGCACGCGGAAGACGGCATGCTGGTCCGCGACATCGATCCGGCCCGAGCCGCCATCGCCCGGCGCACACTAGACGTTACCGGCCACTATGCGCGCCCCGATGTGTTCCAGTTGCGTGTCAACATCGCCGAACAGTCGCCCGTGGTATTCAGGGATGGGTAAGCGCACCGACATCGCGCGTTAGCGCTGGTTTATAGCCGCCATGACAGGGCTTGCCGACGCGCGGGTATCGGGGCCGGAGATGATGGATAAAGCCGAACCGCTGCTGCAAGCGCTGATCAACGACGACGACTGGCTGCCGGAGCCATTCGCCACGCCACATCCCGAGCATTATTGCCAGTACCTGCTGCACTGCGATCCGCTGGAACGATTCTCACTGGTCAGCTTTGTCTGGATGCCCGGCCAGTGTACGCCCATCCACGATCACCGAACTTGGGGCCTGATTGGTCTGCTGCACGGCCAGGAGCGTTGCACCGAGTATGAACATTCCGCCGACGGTGATTCACTGGTGGAGAAGGGGGCTCGCCTCATCGGGCCGGGCGATATTGACCGTGTCTCGCCCTGGGAGCGCGACATCCATCGTGTCGAAAACAGCGGAAACAGCGTGGCCATATCCATACATTTATACGGCGCAAATATCGGGACGCGGGAGCGGTTCTTTTACGATGCAGGGGGAAAGGCATGCACCTTTATTTCCGGCTATACGGGAAATGTTGCGCCGAACTTGTGGGCCTGAGTGTTGGCAGGTTATCCGCCTTTCCTGAAATACGTCACGTTCGGCAACCCTTCGAAATGCTTGTCGGATGTCACCAGCCGGGCCTGGTGAAAGTGCGCGGTGGCGTATATGAGAGAATCATCGAAGGAAAGCTTGTGCGTCATGGACAAATCTGCCGCCAGCAAGGCGATGGAAGTGGATAGTGGGATGATGCGTGTTTGCTCGGTTAGCGCGACGGCCTTGAGCGCTTCCTCAGTGTTGCTATGGAGGCTGGCCCATTTATACAGCTCGAACTGCACGGATGTGGGGGTGATCAGTGTCTCGGCGGCGCTGAAAAAGGGCGCATAGTCATCGCTGAGCGCGCCGTCAGTCAGCCATTCGATCCAGCCGCAGGTATCGATGAGATTCAAACAACTTGCCTCTCGCCTCGGTCACGGTAGTCCATCGGCGCCTTGTCCTTGAGACTGGATAACAAACCCCGGGTGTCCTCGAGGCGCTGGGCGGGTATCAGCTCAATAATATGGCCTCGCTCAAGCAGCACGAACTGTTGTCCTGGCTCAAGCTGAAGATTATCCCTGACAGCTTTGGGGATAGATAATTGAAACTTGCTGGAAAGTTTTGCCTGCATCATGTGCTTTACCATATGGCGATCTAAAGCCCGATTGTAAAGTATCAGCCCGGATATTTCACCAATGGCATAAACGCCAGGCCAGGCGAAGCAGGGGGAAACCCAGGGTTGCCGTCCGCACCATCCGTTTTAATCAGCGGACTCGTCAATCCAGCGTTTTCCTGAACCGTATGGTTGAAATAATCGTAAAGAAAACCGCAAACCCCGCCAGCGCAGCGTAGGCGGTGGACAGTTCGGCGAAGCTGTTGTGCTTGAGTAGCAGGCCGCGAATGATTTCCACGAAGTAGGTAAACGGCAGCGCCCAGGCCACGGGTTGTATCCAGCCGGGCATGGCTTCGATGGGGAAGATGAAGCCGGACAGCATAATGGATGGAATGAGGATGAAAATAGACAGGAATATGGCCTGCGGCTGGGTGTTGCTGATGGTGGAGATGGCGACGCCCATGCCGATCATGGCGAGGATATAGGCCACGCCCAGCAGAGCCAGCAGGCCGTGGGAATGCGGCTGTGGCAGGTCGAACAGCGCCCAGCTCATGCCCAGTATCAGGTAGAAATCCAGCAGCGCGATGAGCACATAGGGCAGGGTCTTGCCGAGAATGAATTGCAGCCGCGTTACCGGGCTGACCAGCAGTTGTTCCAGTGTGTGATTTTCTTTTTCCCGCACCACCGCCATGCTGGTGAGAATCAGAGTCACCTGCATGATGAGGATGCCGATAACGCCGGGCAGGAAGAACCAGGTTTCCTTGCCGTCGGGGTTGAACAGGGTGATAACGTCCAGCGTGAACGGGTCGTCGGCGATGACTACCGGGTCGGAATCGGGGTCGGAGAAATACATGTCCGATGTCACCTGTTTGTCGGTGATTGCGCCGCCGTTGTTCTTCATCGCCGTGGCCAGCGACGGCATGGAGCCGTCCACGTACATGGTGACGGTGGGCTGTTTGTTTTGTGTCAGCAGATCGGAAAAATCCGGGCCGATGTACAAGCCCGCGCGCGCCTTGCCGAGGCGAATCTGGTCGATGATTTCGTCTTTGTTATCCACCGCATAGAGGTTGAAATAGCCCTCCGACCAGATGTGGGTCTTGATCAGGTTGCTGAACAGCGACTGGTCCTTGTCCACA